>CAMAEX010000135.1:0-5541 GCA_945832065.1 uncultured Clostridia bacterium
TGTCGCCGTCCTCGCCCTCCATGGCGCAGTAGCCGCCGATGGGGATGCAGCGCAGGGAGTAAAGCGTCTCACCCTTCTGCTTTTTCCAAATGGCAGGACCCATAAAAAGGGAAAATTCGTTGACCTGCACACCGGACAGCTTCGCGGTGATAAAATGTCCGAACTCGTGCACCAGGATCAGCACGCCGAACAGCAGGATCGCTAAGAGAATATAGAATACGGTCAAAGCACAACACCTCACGCGAAGCGTTCCACGGCGGCGCGCGCCAAACGGTCAGCTTCCAAAATTTCATTCAGATCGGGCGTCTTGACAAAGGGCACCGACTCCATTGCCTGACGGACGAGGCGAGGAATGTCATAAAATCCGATCTCGTCAGCCAAATATTTTGCCACGGCGGTCTCGTTCGCCCCGTTCATCGCCGCGCAGACATTGCCCCCGCGCTCCGCCGCCTGTTTTGCGAGGGACAGGCAGGGAAACGCCGTCTCGTCCGGCTTGTCAAAGGTCAGCGCCCCGCAGGTCAGCAGATCCAAGGGCGCCGCGGGATTCTCCGCACGGTGGGGATAGGTCAGCGCCAGACGGATCGGCACGCGCATATCCGGCACGCCGAGCTGTGCCATCACCGCGCCGTCGCGGAACTCCACAAGGGAGTGGACAATGCTCTGCCGGTGGATCAGCACCTCGACCTGTGACAGCGGCAGGTCATACAGGCGCATTGCCTCAATGACCTCCAAGCCCTTATTCATTAGTGTAGCGCAGTCGATGGTGATTTTATGCCCCATCTTCCAATTCGGATGGCGCAAAGCGTCCGCCTTTGTCACGCCCTGCAGCTCCGCAGGCAGTTTTCCGTAGAACGGGCCGCCGGAGCAGGTCAGCAGGAGCCGCCGCACCTCGCGCCGATCCCCGCAGCCCATCAGGCACTGGAAGATCGCGGAATGCTCGGAATCCACTGGAATGATCTCCGCGCCGTATTCCCGCGCCGCCTGCATCACCAGTTCCCCCGCGCAGACAAGCGTCTCCTTGTTGGCAAGGGCAATACGCTTTTTCTTTTGAATTGCCGCTAACGTCGGGCGCAAGCCGACCATACCGACGACTGCCGTCACCACGGTGTCGGCTTTTTCGTATTCCGCAGCGGCAATCAATCCGTCCATGCCGAAAAGGACACGGATATTCTCGCCCCGCAGCTCGTTTTCCAGCCGTCTTGCGGCTTCCTCCGTCGCCATCACGGCAAGCTCCGGGCGGAATTTACGGCACTGTTCCGCCATGCGCTCCACATTCGTCCCCGCCGTCAGCGCGACGACACGAATCTGCTCCATCTGCTCGACCACTTCGAGCGTCTGCCGCCCGATGGAGCCGGTCGAGCCGAGAATCGAAAGCCGGTTCGTCATCTTATTTCACCGCAAAGGGCAGCAGGAGAATGAAAATTTCCGCGATCGGCGCACAGATCATCGTGCTGTCAAAGCGGTCGAGAATGCCGCCGTGTCCGGGGATCAGGTTGCCGTAGTCCTTGATACCCACCTGCCGTTTGACCACGGAGAGGGTCAAGTCGCCGAGCATCGAGCCGAGGGCGCCAACCACGCCGTAGATCGCGGCATAGAAATAGTTGACCTGTGCAAAGCCGAAGCACTTGTTCAAAATCAAGGTATAAAGCACCATGCCGAGGATATTCACGACCACGCCGCCGATCGCGCCCTCCACGGTCTTTTTCGGGCTGACCACGGGCGCGAGCTTATGCTTTCCGCAGGCTTTCCCGACAAAATACGCGCCGCTGTCGGCGACCATAGAAATCAAAAATGCGACGAGGATATAATATTTGCCGCTCTCCATCCCGCGCAGACGCACCAGCGCGCCGATCAGGAAGGGATAGACCACGCCGCTGAACAGCGCGACGCACAGTGCGGTAAATTTCAGCTCCGTATGCGCTGCCAGCAGCTCGCAAAACAGCAGGCAGGCATAGGCAAACAGCCCCAAGAGCATGGAAAGCCACAGGGTCTGCTCGCTCACCACCGCGCAGGCACGCAGCCAAGACCACATCACCACCGCCGCCGCCATCAGGGCGGTGTAAGCGACAATGCGCTTGTGCTTCAAAATGCCCGTGCGCCAAAGCATCTCATACGCCGCGACCATGCACGCCAGCGCAAACAAAATCGCCGTTCCGACGGGCGGAAGCAGCAGCACGATCACCAAAAGCAGGGGCAGACCGACCGCCGCCGCCAAAATTCTCACCAGCATTATTTTGCACCTCCAAACCTGCGATTGCGCCCGTGAAAGGAGGCGATCGCCTTTTCCAGCTCCTCCGGCGTGAAGTCAGGCCAGAGTACATCCGTAAAATAATATTCGGCATATGCCGACTGCCATAACAGAAAATTGGAAGTCCGCAGCTCTCCGCCCGGACGAATGACCAGCTCCGGATCGGGTACGCCCGCCGAGAACATTCTGTCGGAGAGCATCGCCTCCGTCAGCTCCTCGGGACGGCACTTGCCCTCCGCGCAGTCCCGCGCAAAGGACTGCGCCGCGCGGACGATCTCGTCACGTCCGCCGTAGTTGAGGCAGAAGTTGACCTGCACGCCTGCGTATTTTTTCGAGCGCTCCGCAGCAATGCGCGCCTCCTCCTGCAATTCGAGGGAAAGCCGCGTCAGGTCGCCAAAGAAGCAGAAGCGCACGCGGTTTTTGTCCATATCCGCAATTGCCTCGCGCAAATACTTTTCCAGCAAGTCCATGATGGCGTCCACCTCCTCCTCCGAGCGTTTCCAGTTCTCTGTGGAGAAGGCATAGACGGTCAGGTATTGCAGCCCGATGGATTTGGCGTAGTTCGCGATGGTACGGAACGCCTCCGCGCCGACCTTGTGACCCGCCTGACGCGGCAGCCCGCGCTTTTTCGCCCAGCGCCCGTTGCCGTCCATGACGATGGCAATGTGCGTCGGCACAGGACGGGACAGCTCGACCTTTTTTTGTTTCTTCCGAAAGAGCATAGGCATCTCCCTAAAGCAGCCGCCTCCCGGCGGCTGCAAAGTGTATCAAAGATTATTCTATTCTGTAGGGCGGGGACATGTCCCCAAGGGTGCAGGAACTACCGTCATCATACCAGCTTCCCTTTCATGTCATTGCGAACCCAGTGCGCACACTGGGTGTGGCAATCTCGTGAAGGAACTACCAACTGCGTACCAATCCGTTCGCCTGTACCATCTGCCGCTTACGCGGTCGGCGCGCCGGGGTCGTCGCGCCCTACGGCGAGAGTGCATTCCGTGATCCGTAGGGCACGACGACTCGGCGTGCCGGTGCAGGAACTACCATCTGCGCACCAACTCGGTTATGCGTACCGTCTGCCGCTTACGCGGTCGGCGGGGACATGTCCCCGCCCTACAGTACATAGAAACAGGGTTTTTACAGCTCCATAAGCTCCTTTTCCTTGACCCCGCAGGCATCGTCGACCTTCTTGATATACTTGTCGGTCAGCTCCTGCAGATCCTTCTCGGCTTTCTTCTGATCGTCCTCGGTGATCTCGGAGTCCTTCTTGAGCTTCTTGATATAGTCCATCGCGTCGCGGCGGATGTTGCGCACGGCGACCTTCGCATCCTCGCCGTATTTTCTCACCTGCTTGGCAAGCTCGCGGCGGCGCTCCTCGGTGAGCTGCGGGAAGACCAGACGGATCACTCTGCCGTCGTTCTGCGGGTTAATGCCGAGATCGGAGGACTGGATCGCCTTTTCGATCTTCTTCAGCAGGCTGCCGTCCCAGGGCTGAATGACCAGCGTGCGGGCATCGGGGGAGGAGATCGTACCGACCTGTCCGATGGGGGTATCCACGCCGTAGTATTCCACCGTGATGCGGTCAAGTACTCTTGCGTTGGCTCTGCCAGCGCGAATGGCGCCGAAGTCCTCCTGCAAAATCTCGAGGGTCTTGTCCATTTTTCGGTTGAATTCCTTAAAGTCTACTGCCATGTTATTTTTCCTCCTTAACTACTGTTCCGATTTTTTCTCCCATCACGACGCGAAGGATGTTTTCAGGATCCTTGAGCGCAAACAGGATGATGGGGATATGGTTGTCCATGGAAAGGGATGTTGCCGTGCTGTCCATGACCATCAGGTGCTTCGACAGCACCTCGTCATAGGTGATCTCGTCAAACTTGACCGCGTCGGGATTCTTCACGGGATCGTCGGAATAGACGCCGTCCACATTCTTGGCAAGCAGGATCGCGTCCGCGTTGATCTCCGCCGCACGCAGCACCGCGCCGGTGTCGGTGGAGAAGAACGGATTGCCCGTGCCGCAGCCGAAAATGACCACGCGTCCCTTCTCCAAATGGCGGATGGCCTTGCCGCGAATATAGGGCTCGGCAATGCGGCTCATCTCAATTGCGGTCTGCACGCGTACCTCAACACCGCGCTGCTCCAGCGAATCCGCGAGGGCGAGGCAGTTGATGACCGTCGCCAGCATCCCCATATGGTCCGCGCGGGTGCGCTCCATACGATCGCCGCCGTCCTTAATGCCCCGCCAGAAGTTGCCGCCGCCGACGACAATGCCAATCTGTACGCCGCTTTCGACGCAGCGCTTGACCACATCGCACACGCTGCCGATCACATCAAAGTCCAGTCCTCTGTGGGCATCGCCCGCCAGCGCCTCCCCGCTGATCTTCAGCAAGACGCGGCGATATTTCGGCTCGCTCATGGGAAACCACTCCTTTTATGAAAATTGTCCGCCTCTATTCTATAATAATTCGCGCCGATTGACAACCAAAATTTCGTATTTTCACAGAATGTTTTCATTTTTTTGCCCGACGCTCTGCAATTTTCAGCAAAATGTACGGAGATACCATTGCGAATTTGGGAATTATGATATATAATGAGCGGAGAATTTTTTAGTCTGAGAGGATGAAAATTATGGCAGACGAGCTGAATCGTCCGGAAATCAAAAATTTTATTGAAGCGTTCGTGGAGGAGGACATCTCCGAGGGCGGACAGTTTGCGGGGATGCAGGTACACACCCGTTTCCCGCCCGAGCCGAACGGCTATCTGCACATTGGGCACTGCAAGGCGCTGTGCATCGACTTCGGCACGGCGGAGAAGTTCGGCGGCATCTGCAACCTCCGCATGGACGACACCAACCCAATCAAGGAAGACACCGAATATGTCGATGCCATTCAAGAGGATATCCGCTGGCTCGGCTTCACATGGGACGACCGCTTCTACTACGCCTCACAGTATTTCGACAAAATGTACGAATGCGCCGAGGATCTCATTAAGAAGGGTCTTGCCTATGTCTGCGAGCTGACGCCGGAGCAGATGCGCGAATACCGCGGCGACCTCACCACCCCCGCCCGCAGTCCCTACCGCGACCGTCCGATGGAGGAATCCCTCGATCTCTTCCGCCGCATGAAGGCAGGCGAGTTCCCCAACGGCGCCATGACCCTGCGTGCGAAAATTGACCTTGCCTCGGGCAACTTCAATATGCGTGACCCCGCCATCTACCGCATCAACCATATGCCGCACCACGCCACGGGGGACAAATGGTGCATCTATCCGATGTACGACTTCGCCCACCCGATCGA
>CAMAEX010000136.1:0-5514 GCA_945832065.1 uncultured Clostridia bacterium
CGGAAAGCCGCATGGCAAGCATTTCTTCCGCCTTGAACAGATGCCGCAGATAGGCGCGGGAATAGCGGCGGCAGACCGGACAGTCGCACTGCGTGTCAATGGGGCGCTCATCTCGCTCATACTTTGCGTTTTTCAGGTTCATCGTGCCGCTCCATGTAAAAAGCTTGGCATGACGGGCGTTTCTTGCGGGCATGACGCAGTCAAAGAAATCCACGCCGCGTGCAACGGCTTCGATGATATTTGAGGGAGTTCCGACCCCCATGAGATAGCGCGTTTTGTGCTTTGGCATATACGGTTCGACCGCTTCAATGATCTCATACATCGTTTCGGTGCTCTCCCCTACCGCGAGCCCTCCGATGGCATAGCCGGGCAAGTCCAGCTCCGCAATTCGCTGCATATGCCAAATACGCAGATCCGGATAGGTACCGCCCTGATTGATGCCCCAGAGCATCTGCTGCGGATTGACGGTCGTCGGGAGCTGATTGAGGCGCGCATTCTCCGCCTTACAGCGTTCCAGCCAGCGGAGCGTCCGCTCCACGGAGCGCTTCACATAATCGCGCGGCGCAGGATTTTCGATACATTCGTCGAACGCCATGCAGATATCCGAACCGAGATTGGATTGGACCTGCATGCTCTCCTCGGGGCCCATGAAGATTTTTCTGCCGTCGAGATGGGAAGAAAAGTAAACGCCCTCTTCCTTGATCTTGCGCAAACCGGCGAGCGAAAACACCTGAAATCCGCCTGAATCCGTCAGAATCGGCCGCTTCCAAGTCATAAACTTGTGCAGACCGCCGAGATCATGCACAACCTGATCGCCCGGGCGCAAATGCAAATGATAGGTGTTGGACAGCTCGACCTGACAGCCGATGTTTTCCAGATCCGCCGCACTCAGCGCGCCCTTGATCGCGCCTTGCGTACCGACATTCATAAATACCGGGGTCTGTACCGTTCCGTGCGCACAGGTAAATACACCGCGCCGCGCCGCGCCCTCGGTTTTCAAAAGTTCAAACATACTTTACCTCTCTGTATCCGCAGTTTGCCGATCTTCCTCAGACGATGAGCATCGCGTCACCAAAGCTGAAGAAGCGGTAGCGTTCCTTGACTGCCTCTTGGTAGGCGTGCATCACATTGTCGTATCCGGCAAACGCCGAAACCAACATGATCAGCGTGCTTTCCGGCAGATGAAAGTTGGTAATCAGAGCATCCATCGCCTTAAAACGATAGCCGGGGTAGATAAAGATATCCGTCCATGCCGAGCTTTCGGAAAACATTCCGTCCTTGTCCGCGAGAGATTCCAACGTGCGGCAGGAGGTCGTTCCGACGCATACGATCCTTCCGCCGTTTTTTCGCGTATCGTTCAAAATCTCCGCTGTTTTCTCTGAGATCATGCAAAACTCCGCATGCATGTGATGTTCCGTCACTTCATCCACTTTGACGGGACGGAAGGTGCCAAGTCCCACATGCAGGGTGACATACGCAAGGCAGACACCCTTTTTCGCGATTTTTTCCAGCAGCTCCTTTGTAAAATGCAAGCCTGCCGTTGGCGCGGCAGCGGAGCCTACCACGCGGGAGTATACCGTCTGATAACGCTCTCCGTCCGCAAGCTCTTCTTTTATATACGGAGGCAGCGGCATTTTTCCGAGCCGATCCAAAATCTCCAAAAAAATACCCTCATAATGAAAACGCACGAGTCGGTTTCCGTTATCCGCCTCCTGCTCAACCGTGGCAGTCAGCAGCCCGTCACCGAAGGATATCTCAGCTCCCTCGTGCAGCTTCCGTCCGGGCTTGACAAGGCATTCCCACAAGCCGTCCCCCTTATCCGTCAGCAGCAGAACCTCGGCGGCGCCTCCTGTCGGCACCCGATGCCCCAGCAGCCTTGCAGGCAGAACGCGAGAGTCATTCATCACAAGGCAGTCGCCGGGCTGCAAATAATCCATCAAATCGGTAAAATGACGGTGTTCGAGCGTCCCGTCCGTTTTATGCAGCACCATCATCCGTGACGCGTCTCGCTGCGCAAGCGGCGTCTGCGCGATCAATTCCTGCGGCAGATCATAATAAAAATCACTTGTTTTCAAGTCTTTCTCTCACCCTCATGCAAAATCTGGCTTTATTATATCCGAGTGTGCACGGAAATGCAAGCACTCCTCGCAGAAATACGGCATAGAATGGCGCGGAGGTGTTCCGAAAATGAATGAACCGTTATTTCGCGGCGCGGCAACCGCAGTTGTCACGCCGTTTTGTGAGAATCGAATCGACATGGCTGCCTTTGACCGCATTTTGGAGATGCAGCTTGCGGCAAAAATAGATGCCATCGTCGTCTGCGGCACAAGCGGCGAGGCGTCCACCTTGACTGTCGAGGAAAAGACCGCGCTTTGGCAGCATGCGGCGAATTATCTCGGCGGACGGGCAAAGCTGATTGCGGGAATCGGAACGAATGATACGCGCACATCCGTTGCACTGGCGAGGCTTGCGAAGGAGTCCGGCGCGGATGGACTGCTTGCCGTCACGCCTTATTACAACAAGTGTTCGCAAGAGGGGCTTGCGCGTCATTATGAGATGATTGCGGAGTCGACCGATCTCCCGCTGATTACTTATAATGTTCCATCGCGCACCGGCGTTGATTTAAAACCGGAAACCTGCGCCAGACTGATGCGCAATGATCGAATCAACGGTGTCAAAGAAGCGAGCGGAAGCATCACACGCATGGCAAAGCTCCGCAGCTTGTGCGGAGCTTCCTTTGCCGTATGGAGCGGGAATGACGATCAAATTGTCGCTATGATGGCACTCGGTGCGTGCGGCGTTATCTCAGTGCTTTCCAACATCCGACCGCGCGCTGTGAAAGCGATGACGGATGCCTGCCTCTGCGGAGATATCCAAACTGCGTCAAAGCTGCAAATTGACTATCTGCCATTGATCGAGGCGCTATTCTCCGATGTCAATCCCATACCTGTCAAAGCAGCGATGGCAGCACTCGGGATATGCCGGGAGGAGGTAAGGCTGCCGCTTTCTCCCATTTCAGAAGAAGCGCGTACGCGCTTGCACGCAGCCTTACTCACCTGCCCGGAGCTTTCATAAGGAAAACGGTCATGCCTTCTGCTTGTCCTTCGGAAGTACGAGGTTCAAGATAATGGCGATCAAAGCGGCGGGGACAATGCCGGAGCCGCCGAAGATGTAAGACAGCCATGAGGGCAGATGCGCCTGCACCGCCGCTGTGGAACCGATGCCGTAGCCGAGACCAAGCGCAACAGACACGATTGTTGCGTTTCTGCCGGCAAGCGGTTCCGTTGTAATCAGGTTGATGCCGGAGATTACGATATTTGCAAACATGATCACTGCTGCGCCGCCGAGTACCGGCTGCGGCATGATGGAGATGATCGCGCCGACCTTCGGGAAGAGTCCGCACAGCACGAGGATCCCCGCGCCCATTGCGATGGAAAAACGGTTGACCATCTTTGTCATGCCGACCAGTCCGACATTCTGACTAAACGAGGTATTGGGAAGAACACCGAACGCAGAGGCAAGCGCAGAGCCGAAACCGTCGCAGATCACGGAGCCGGAAAGCTCACGATTTGTCGGCGCTCTACCCAAGCCGCCCTCCGTCACACCTGCCGTATCGCCGATGGTCTCGACCGCCGTGACGATAAACATGATGCACATGGGAATAATGGCGGAGAGATTGAATTGCAGCTTCACGGGCATAATACGCGGAACAGCAAACCAAGCTGCATCCTTGACCTGCGACCACTGGGTAATATAGGCGCAGGTAACTTCTTTTCCGTCAACTATCATTGTATGCGGCAGGCATAGTCCCATAATAAAGGAAGCAATGTAGCCCACAATAATACCGAGAAGGATCGACGCAACCGACGGGAAGCCCTTGAAGGCATGCTTAAAGACGAGAATGGAGATCAGCGTGATCATGCCGAGCGTAAGATTCCACAGTGCGCCGTAATCCGCGCTTGCGCTGCCGCCGCCAAAGAAGCCGATACCGACGGAGAATAGACTCAAGCCGATGGCCACCACGACCGTGCCGGTCACGACGGGCGGGAAGAATTTACGGAGGGGCTTAATGCAGAAGCCAAGTCCTGCTTCGAAGATACCGCCGATCAGCGACGCTCCCATGATTGCGCCGTAGGCATACAGACCTGCTTCCACACTCGTGGTAATCGTGCCGGCGGTGACACCCGCCATCATACTTACCGCAATGGATTTATTGACCCCAATAAACCCGGACGAGGTTCCCATCACAATGGGCAGCCTGCCTCCGATCGGTCCGATTGGATAAAGCTGAATAAAGGTTACAATGCCCGCAATCAGCATAGCGTTTTGCAACAGAGAAACACGGAGCGCACCCATGCCCGCTTCTGTTGTAATACCGCAGATCGCCATAATCGCAAGTAAGGGGGACAGATTCCCGACAAACATTGCAAGCACATGCTGTAAGCCGAGTGGAATCGCTTCTATCAACGGTAAACGACCATCCAGATCCGTTGGCGAGGTATACATTATGTTTTTCATTGATCTCTCACCTTTCCTTTTTCTCAAAAGTGCAGCAGCAAACATTCCTGCTATGCCGCCATATGATGCAGTAAGGAGGCTATGCGCTTGCTGCAACTTTCCACTCTTATAGACTAACGGAAAATGACGCATTCTTCAAGCAAAAACCGCAAATTCAAATTGATTTGGAAAAGTAAACAGAATTTCATTCGCAGGCTTGTGCAACTTGCTCAGTCCAATCAATGATATCTTTGCGATCCTCCCTACAATCGGGTAGGAGGCTGACGATTGGTTCGCCAGCCGACCTCCCACAGAACCGTGCGTACCGGTCTGGTACACGGCTCCTCCCCTGTTTACGCACAAACAGATTTGTAATAAGAACTGAAAGACCGGAATCCCGCCTTCTCAAGCCTTGCGTTTGAGAGGGCGGTGTTCATGATTGGGCTGCCGGCAATGCGCCAGTAGCCTTTTCTTGAATTTGCGAGTATTCCCGCATTCGAATTGGATACCCCAAGTTTCAGGAGATTCCGCCATCTTGTTCGTATCCTTTTCCGCTTCTTCCAAAACACCATTCGTATGCGTCTGCGCATCCATTCATCGGTGCTTTTCAGCAGATTTCCCATGTCGGCGAGCTTGAAGTAATTGACCCATCCTTCCACATACCGTTTCAAGGATGCTTTATCCCGCCTTATTCGGAAATGTAATGTATTACACATTATGCTCGATTCATAGAGCATTGTCAAGATAAAACTATTTCATTTGAAACAGGTCGTTGACAGCAGAAACGAGCTGAAATCAAATGCTATCAAAGGAAAAGTATTCTACGAAGATGGTTCAACGGTAAACTCACGCGAAATACGCTTTTTGATTTCTTAGAAAAAAGAAGGAATCTGAAAAATATAGCTTGCTTTTTTTCAAAAATGTGCTATAATAGATGCCGTAAGCTCAGCTGAACGAGATATGGAGGCTTAGCTCAGCTGGTTAGAGCGCCTGCTTCACACGCAGGAGGTCGATGGT
>CAMAEX010000137.1:0-5421 GCA_945832065.1 uncultured Clostridia bacterium
ATTCTGCGAGATTGCCACGACCCCTTCGGGGTCTCGCAATGACAAAGCTGTAGTTATTTGACAGTCTGGGGCGGGGACATGTCCCTGCCGACCGCGAAGCGGCAGACAGCATGCATGAACAAGCTTGTACGCAGTCGGCAGTTCCTGCACCGGCTTAGGACATGTCCCCGCCCTACAGGAGCTGTTTCGTTTTTTCAACATGCGTTCTCGCATGCGGATTCCGAGGCGTGTCATACCCGCAAGGGGCACACAGCAGCCGCTCAGTCCTCCTCCGGCAGTTTATTATGCTTCTGCTGCTTCATCCAGATATTCATCACAAGGCTGTGCGGCAGGAGCTTTACCATGCGCACCTGCATTCTGACCGGGAAGCCGTGGATGGAAACATCCTTCTTCGACCTGTACAGATCCTTAAGCGCCGTCGCCATCACGTCCTTTGCCTCATAGAACTTGTTGTAATAGGTCACGGCGTTGTTGCTCGTCTGCAAAGCGTGGTCAAAAAATTCCGTCTTGACCCACCCCGGGTTGACCGCCATCACGCGGATGCCACGCGGCTTCAGCTCACGATTCAGCGCACGGGAATAGCTCAGAACAAACGCCTTCGTCGAGCCGTAGACATTGATATACGGCACGGGCTGGAACGCAGAGAGAGAATCGAGGTTCAGAATTTTTGCGCCGCGCTTCATGTAGGGCAGCGTCAGCTCCGTCATGGCAACAAGCGCCTTGCAGTTGAGGTCGATCATGCGCAGCGAGTCCTCCAGAGGGATCTGATCGTAGCGTCCGAATTTGCCAAAGCCGGAGATATTCGCCAGCAGTCCGACATTCGGCTTTGCCGTCTCCAAAAGATCGGCGTAATGGCGCAGCGCATCCGCGTCGGTCAGATCGAGGCTGACGGGACGGACGGGAATGCTGACCTCCTCCTTCAGCGCATCCAGCCGCTCGGCGCGGCGTGCAATGACCCAAAGCTCATCAAATTGCTCCCACTGCGGAAGCTGCAATACAAGC
Organism: uncultured Clostridia bacterium; assembly: GCA_945832065.1. Lineage (GTDB taxonomy): Bacteria > Bacillota > Clostridia > Oscillospirales > Oscillospiraceae > JAZOXB01. The sequence continues at coordinate 1,003 of CAMAEX010000137.1, forward strand.
TCACGCCCCATGCCCGAGCTTGCGCCGGTAATGATCGCAATGCGTTTCATTGAGAGTTCCACCTTTCATTCTGTCATTTGATTCATTGCTGCAAGCGTCGCGTCGATCTCCGCCTCCGTTGTGCGATAACCGATGGAGAACCGTACCACGCCTTGCGGAAAGGTTCCGAGTGTCTTATGCGCCGACGGCGCGCAGTGCATCCCGCAGCGCGTAAGAATACCGAATTCCCGTTCCAGACGGTCGGATGCCTCGGCGTTGTCAAGGGTTTCAAAATCGACCGCAATCACGCCCACACGATCCGCAGGCGCCCAAGTGCCTGCCAAACGCACCCCTTTGATCCCGCGCAATCCGTTCAACAACCGCTCCGTAAGCGCCGTCTCATGTGTGCGCAGGGCGCTGATTCCGATTTGGTCAACATATTCCAGCGCAGCCGCCCAGCCGTAGATCCCCGGCAGATTGGGCGTTCCCGACTCAAAACGGTCGGGCATAAAGGGCGGCAGCGCCTCGGAATCGGACAGGCTTCCCGTGCCGCCGACGATCAGCGGGTCGAGCTGCGCTGCAAAGTCCCGCGTGACCAGCAGCGCGCCGATGCCCTGCGGTCCGAGCAATCCCTTGTGCGCCGGAACCGCCATCGCGCTCAAGCCGAGGGCTTCAAAATCCACCGGATAATGCCCCGCCGTCTGCGCCGCGTCAAGCAGGAGCGGTACGCCGTGGAGTTTACATAACTTTCCTACCTCCGTCGCGTCCTGTACCGTGCCGCAGACATTCGAGGCGTGACAGAGGATGAACAGGCGTGTCTCCTCTCGCAGCATTTTTTCCGCCGCTTCAAGATCGAGCCGCCCCTCTCGGTCGCACGGGACGCGCTCAAACCGCACGCCGAGCTGTACCAAAGGGCGCATGACGGCGTTATGCTCCATGCTGCTGACCAAAACCCGGTCGCCCGGTCGGAGAAAACCCTTGATGGCAAGGTTCAGCGCAGCAGTCGCGCCGGAGGTCAAAAGCACATGGGTCGGATCGGGATGGTGAAATAGACCGCACAGCCGTTCCCGCAGAAGGAGCGTCTCCAGCCCCGCCTCCTGCGCGGAGGCATAAACGCCGCGATTGATGCTCGCGCCGACGCTGTCCAAATAATATTTCATACGGTCGCTGACCCCGGGCGCCTTCGGAAACGAGGTCGCGGCATTGTCAAGATAGATCATAACACCCTCCTCCACTGTTTTTTTCATTATAGCATATCTGTCAAAAATCGCAATCCCCGAAAAAAGATCCCTGAGCGCGCCCTCCCCGTAGGGGCGGCACCCGCAGGGGGTATGCCGTATCCGTAAGGCTCCTTCGTCGCCGACGGCTACGCTAACGACTCTGTCCACCCGTGCAGGAACCGGCCTAATATGTCATTGCGAGACCGGTGCGCTCACCGGTCGTGGCAATCGCCTGTCGGCACTTTCCTCTTATTCTCCCTGTTATATCATGCTCCCGATCCGCCCCCGTTATTTTGTATTGACAAACTTCCATTTTTTCGTTATACTTAAAAAAGATGAACGCATGATGGAATGCGTTCAAAAATAATAAGGAGAGAATGGAATGAAAAAAGAAAACTTCTTCAAGCGCCATTGGCTCGTCATGCTCTGCGGACTTGTTGTCGGCGCTGCCGCGGTGGTGCTGTCCGCCCTCGGCAACCCCAAGAACATGGGCTTCTGTATCGCCTGCTTCCTGCGCGATATTGCAGGCTCCACCCATCTGCACGAAACAGTAAGTGTTCAGTACTTCCGTCCGGAGATCGTGGGCATCGTCGTCGGCGCGATGGTCATGGCGCTCGTCGGCAAAGAATTTAAGCCGAAGGGCGGCAGCTCCCCCGTGCTCCGCTTCGCCCTCGGCGCAGCCGTCATGGTCGGCGCGCTGGTCTTCCTCGGCTGCCCGCTGCGCATGGTCATCCGTATCGGCGGCGGCGACTTGAACGCCATTGTCGGTCTGGTCGGCTTCATCCTCGGCATCCTGCTGGGCATCGTCTTCCTGAAAAAGGGCTTCTCCCTCGGCAGAGCCTATAAGCAGAGCAAGGTTGAGGGCTTCACCTTCCCCGTCATGCTCACCTTCGGCTTTATCCTCACCTTTATCGGCGTGACCTTCTTCGCCTCCTCCGAAAGCGGTCCGGGCTCCATGCACGCCCCGTGGTACATCGCCCTCGGCATCGGTCTGATCGTCGGTGCGATCGCCCAGAGAAGCCGCCTTTGCATGGTCGGCGGCATCCGTGACGCCGTCATGTTCAAGGAATTCGGTCTGCTGGCTGCCTTCGGCTGCATCATTCTCGCCGTCCTTGGCGGCAACCTGCTGCGCGCCCTGATCGAAGGCGTCCCCGTCTCCACCTACATCAATTTTTCCTTTGCACAGGGTCCTGATGGTATCGCCCACACGGAATGGCTCTGGAACCTGCTCGGCATGACCGTTGTTGGCTGGGGCTGTGCGCTGCTGGGTGGCTGCCCGCTGCGACAGCTCATCCTCGCAGGCGAGGGCAACAGCGACAGCGCCATCACCGTCCTCGGCATGGTTGCCGGCGCGGCTGCGGCACATACATTAGGAACCGCTTCCAGCCCCAAGGGAACCGGCGCGAACGGTCCCGTCGCAACGATCGTCTGCCTTGTCTTCCTGCTGATCGTCTCCGTGACCCATCTGAGAAAGGAGCAGTCCTAACCATGATCGACGCAAGAGGTCTTGCCTGCCCGCTGCCCGTCATTCAGGTGCAGCGCGCCATTGAAAAAAATCACCCCGCTACGCTGGAGGTGCTGGTGGATAACAATCCCGCCGTGCAGAATGTCACGAGATTTGCCAACCACTCCGGTTATACCGTCTCGGTCAAATCGCTGGACGACGACGAGTTCTCCCTGACGCTCACAAAGGCATGACGGAATATCTCGCCACCTTTCACACCCACCTTGCCGCGCTGAAATCCCACCGCGCGCTTACAGGTGCCGGGCTGACTGCGCGCATGGCACCTGTCCCACGAAAGATCTCCTCCTCCTGCGGCACCTGCGTGTTCTACACCGCAGAGGATCCCAAGGAGGCCCTTCTCGACGCGGACACCGAGGCGATCTACCGTTTGGACGCAGACAACGCGGTCAAGCTGAAAGAATTTGATTAAAAACGCACCCCGCCGAAAGAATTCGGCGGGGTGATGTTTCAATATATGCAGAGTGTTTTTCATCTTTCCGTCTCTACGGGATGACAAAGCATTTCCAATCGCATGCCGGTCCAAAACCATGATAATCCGGCTCCGAGTATTTGCAAACCACAAATAGGCATCCCATCGAATCCATATTATAATAGTCGAGCGACACCTTGCCCGAATGTCCCCAGCCGTCATCCGCAAATGTCCCGTCTGCCCGGCGGTTTGCCTGATCGACGATGCCGGTAACCACACCGACACTCGCGACCTTGTTGGGATCGATAGCAGAGTAGTGGATATACTCAAAGATAATTTCCGTATTGCTGACGGAGTAAATGCGCAGCTCATCATCGCCGTATCGCGCAAAATACGTCCCCTCCTTTGGGAGGTCGGTTGCCGTCTCAACAATAACAGGCTGGGTGCTCTCCTCTGTAGCATAGGTCGGCGGGATCCATTTGCGCTCCCATTCATCCAAATATATTTGGGTGGTTCCCGCATCCATTTGCTGACCGTTGCGCCAAAACTCCACGACTTCCGCGTAGGACGGATCCAGTTCCCTAAACACGACTTCATAGAAGTTATGCCCATCCTCCGAGAAAATGGAATACTCGACCATCAAATACCTGTCGCCACCATAGGTGCTGTAGTACCATCGCGTGTTACTCCAAGACCCGTCAAATACAGACTGCTCATAGATGGAGGAATAGCCATCGCGGAAAATGGCATGGTAGTACATATCCTTAATGTTTTCGGTATCGCCCATATCCCATGTCAAGCCGTTTTTATAGTTTTCCAAAATTGCCGCTTGTGTCGGAGGCTCCGTTGCAGGCGGCTCTGTTGGTAGCTCTGTTGGTAGCTCCGTGGGTGGCTCCGTGGATGCTGCAGTGGTATTTTCCTCCTCGGCGGGCATTGTCGCAAGCATCTGCTGCAAGCTCTCGTCTCCCGTTCGTTCGATCCCCTCCTCCAGCGTTTTGCGCGCAGAAGCAAGATCTCCGTCGTTGAGGAAGCTCTGTGCCACACTTCGATAGCTCTCCGCAAGCTCGTTCTCCTGCTGTTTTTCCTCTCCGCTGCACGCGCTGAGCAGCAGGAGAAAAAGCAGCAGCATGGGAATCAGGCGTCTCAAGTTCTTCATGCCGCACCTCAATTCATTTATCATGTTTTCTGTCACATGAACCCGCGTATATTCATTCCGTTTCTCTCACATCGCTTTTCTGCATCATAAACCAGCACGCAAGCATACCGAGCTGCGCAAAGAGCATCAG
>CAMAEX010000138.1:0-5419 GCA_945832065.1 uncultured Clostridia bacterium
TGCATGAGATTGCCACGTCGCTGCGCTCCTCGCAATGACATGGAAAGACACCTTGTTTGTCATTGCGAGGAGCGCAGCGACGTGGCAATCTGCTTTCCTTTTTTGTGCGCGGTTGGTAGTTCCTGCACCGGCTTAGATGCTCAATCGCCGCGGACGTGGTACCAGATGCGGCGGACGCCGTCTACGGAGAAGCCGAGACGGTCGTAGAGGCGCATGGCAGCGGTGTTTTTTTCGGCACAGAGCAGCTTGATGCGCGGCGCTTTGATCTGCTTTGCCAAGCCGAGGACGCAGTCTGCGCCTCTGCCGCGCTCCAAGCTTGCTACGGCGGCAAGCTCGTCTTCTATGCACAGCCCCAAGCCGATGCACGTTGCGCCGTCATAGATGAAGCAAGCATTTTCCGGTGTCTTCCGATAGGTCTTTGCACAGGGGACGCTGCGGAAGCGCTCGTTATAGAGGGTTGTCCATTCCTCGTTGCCCGTCTGTACCGCGCGGACTGTGGTGGGCGGCAGGAGAGAGGTTTCAATGCTGCGGTCGAGCAAACGCGTATAGATGGGGAAAGCGGAAAAGTCACCCTCGCCGCTGACATAGATGTGCTTTGCGCCCGCGTCTTGACAGAAATTCGCGCACTGCCGCACTAAGGCGGTCAGGAAACCATAGACCGCACGCACAAGGATATACGCCTCGCCGCGATAGGGTATCTCGCCTAAGATCAGCGAGGCAAGTCCGTCCGCGCAGGGGAAAATCGGCAGATCCTTCATTACAGCAGTGTCTCGTCGTACTTTGCGCGGACACCGCCGATGAACTTCGGGCGGGTGCGTGCGGCGAGGAGAATAGCGTTGCCGATATGATCCAAGCTCAGGCGCAGCGGAACGGCGACCTGCTTTAGGTGCATGCCGATCAGTGTGCCGCCGATGTCCAGCCCCGCGTCTGCGCGGATGGACTCTATGGCAATCGGGTCGGAAAAGGCATGGTAGGCAGCCGTGGCAAAGGAGCCGCCCGCCTTCGGCTGCGGGACGACATTGACCGGCTCTGCAAAGGGGACTGCTGCGCGCTCGACGATGATCGCGCGGTTGAGATGCTCGCAGCACTGCGCCGCAAGGTAGATATCCGCCTCTCGAAGCGTGGTGTAGATTGCGTCAAAAACGGTCTCGGCGACCTCCGGACGGGAGTCCGAACCGATGCGGCTGCCGCAGATCTCGCTGGTCGAGCAGCCCACGACGACGAGCTGCCCTTTACGGAGTTTTGCCTTTTCGATCAATTCACGGGCTGCCTGCGCCGCTTGCGTTCTCAGTTCATCCATTGGTGTTCACCTTGTCAAGCGTCTTGCTTTCGCGCAGGGCAACGACCAAAGCAATTGCAGCGACGAGACCGACAGCACCTTGCAGGAGGTTGCCGGGAATGCTCAATGCGGCAGCTGTGCCCTTGCCGAGAATCAGGCATGCGTAAATGAAGTAGCCCAAAACCATCCAAAGCTCTGCCGCGATGCCGCCGATGAGCTGCCCGAGGTAGGTGTTTTTCTTGCTGAGTACACGGAGCAGCAGCGCGGCGATGACTGCCATGAGGGCCTTAATGATGAGCGTACCGGGGACGTAGTGCATGTATCCTCCCAACGCATCGGCAAGGGCAGAACCTACGCCGCCGGCAAACGCGCCGTAGATCGGACCGAGCACCCATGCACCGAGCAGAACGAAGCAGTCGCCGATGTTAAGATATCCCTGCGTTGCGGGCATTTCTATCTTAATGAGGGTCGTTGCCACACAGGTCAGCGCCGTAAAAAGGGCGGTGAGAACCATCTTTTTCAGGTTTATTCTTTGATTCATTGTCTTTCTCCTTGCTTTTTTGGAATGCATTGATTATACTCTATATTGGCATGATAAAAAGTACCAAAACAATATTATTTGACCATGCCAGACGGAGGAAGTCATGCTGACCTACACGCTGGAAAAGGGACACGGCAAAAGTCTGTATGCTGAGCTGTACGAGCGTATCCGGGAGGATATCCGCGCAGGGCGGCTGGCGGCGGGGATGCGGCTGCCGTCGAAGCGGACGCTGGCGGCAAATTTGGGCGTGAGCACCGTGACGGTGGAAAACGCCTACGCCCAGCTCATTGCCGAGGGCTATGCCGAGTCGAAGGAGCGCAGCGGCGTTTTTGTCTGCACCATCGGCGCTGCGCTGCCACCTGTGGAGGCATCCGCGCCCGTGAGCTGTGAGGTGCGGCGGGAGATGCCTATGCTCGATCTGAGCGGCGGCGGTGGGGAGGATGTGCCGTTTCCGTTTTCGGTCTGGGCAAAGACGATGCGCACGGTCATTTCCGAGCAGGGCAAGGATATTTTGAAGCCCGTGGACTTTCGCGGTGCGGCGGAGCTGCGGGAGGCGATCGCGGGGCATTTATACCGCGTGCGCGGCTTGCGTGTCTCGCCGGAGCAGATCGTTGTCGGTGCGGGAAACGAGTATCTTTACGGCTTGCTCGTCCAGCTTTTGGGGCGCGGGCACCGCTATGCCGTGGAGGATCCGGGCTATCCGAAGATCACGGGCATTTACAAGGCAAATGATGTTGCGGTCAAGCATATTCCGCTCGATGGGGAGGGAATGAGTGTGCAAGCTCTGCGGGACAGCGACGCCGAGATTGCGCACATTTCGCCTGCGCACCATTTTCCGACGGGGATCGTCATGCCGGTTCGTCGGCGGAGCGAATTGCTCGCGTGGGCGTATGAGCAGCCCGGACGGTATGTTATTGAGGACGATTATGACAGCGAGCTGCGCCATACGGGAAAGCCGGTGCCGCCGCTTTTCTCGCTGGACACCCAAGAGCGCGTGCTGTATCTGAGCACCTTTTCACAGACCATTGCGCCGTCGCTGCGAATCGCCTATGTGTGTCTGCCGACGAAGCTGCTTGCACGCCTGCGGGAGCGGCTGAGCTTTTATACCTGCGCCGTACCGACCTTTGAACAGTATACCCTCGCGCGGTTCATTGATTCGGGCGACTACGAGCGGCACCTGAACCGCTTGCGCAAGCGCTACCGCGACAAGCGCGCTTTGATCCTCTCGCAGATCGAGGAGAGCCCCTTACACGGGCGCTGCAGTGTGGTCGAGGAGAACGCAGGGACGCACTTTTTGCTGCATCTGCAAACGAGCAAGTCTGATGCCGCACTGGAGTATGCCGCGGCGGAGCATGGGCTTTCCGTCCGTTTTCTGAGCGACTATCAGACGCGGTGTGGGGATACGGGCAGCATGATCTTCAACTACGCCTGTCTCGATACCACCCGCGTTCCGGAGGCGCTGCGGACGCTTGCCGCTTTAACGGAGCAATAATCGAACGACCGCCTCTGCAAGCGATGCAGGGGCGGTCGGTGTGCTTTTGTAGGGCGGGGACATGTCCCCGCCCTACAAGGGCTGTTTCGTTTATTGTGGTGCGTTTTTCGCGTGTGGATTGCAAGGGCGCTTGCGTCTGTGGCAATCTTTTGTGCGCGGTTGGTAGTTCCTGCACGAAATTGCCGCGACCCCGTTGGGTCTCGCAATGACAGGGTGGGGAGGTTTGTACATGGTTGGAGGTTCCTGCACCGGCGGGGGGACGTTTGCGAGCGCCGCCTGCGGCGGGAGAAGCGAGCAAAAAGGAGTGGCAGAATCAAGGCGATTGGCAAGCGGGCTTTGCCTGCGCAGACAGAGCCGCTGATTCAACAGAACATGTCCCCGCCCTACTGAGTTTGAGGAGTACAATATGAATTTTAAGAATGCGAATATTTACACCGAGCAGTTTCGGTTTGAACATGGGGCGTTTTCCGTCGAGGACGGGAGGTTTTGCAACGTGCTCGGGGAGGCGGCGCCCGATGCGATCGACCTTCAGGGTGCGTATGTGATCCCCGGTTTGATTGATGTCCATACGCACGGCAACTCCGGCGCGGACTTTTCCGACGGCGACGCTGCCGGCGTGGAGAAGATGGCGAAGTATTTGGCGAAAAACGGCGTGACCTCCTTTGCTCCCGCCTCCATGACCCTGCCCTATGAGACGCTGGAAAAGGCGTTTGCCTCTGCCCGGGCGTTTGTGGACGCAAGACTCTCCGATGCCGCCGCTTTGCGAGGCATTCAGATGGAGGGACCCTTCTTCTCCGAGAAGAAAAAGGGCGCGCAGAACGGCGCGTATCTCCGGAATCCCGATTTCGAGGCGTTCAAAGCCTTACAGGACGGCTGCGGCGGACTTGTCCGCATTGTGGATGTCGCGCCGGAGCTGCCGGGAGCGGAGGCGTTTATCCGCCGGGCGAAAACGCTCTGCACCGTCTCGATCGCCCACACGGATGCGGACTACGACGCTGCCCGCAAGGGGATCGCAGCCGGTGTGACCCATCTGACGCACCTGTATAACGCCATGCCTGCGATCCACCACCGCAAGCCCGGTGTGATCGCTGCCGCTGCGGAGGCGGAGCAGGTCAGCGCGGAGCTGATCTCGGACGGACAGCATGTGCATCCCGCGTCCGTGCGTTTGGCGTTCCGCATTTTCGGCGCAAGCCGCATGGTGCTGATCTCCGATTCCCTGCGCTGCTGCGGTATGCCCGACGGCGAATATGAGTTGGGCGGTCAGCAGGTGTTTTTGAAAGGCGGCATTGCGCGGCTGGCGGACGGCACGATTGCAGGCTCTGCAACGAATCTGTTTGAATGTATGCAGCGGGCGGTTTCCTTCGGCATTTCCCGGGAGGATGCGATTCGCGCTGCGACCTACAATCCCGCAAGGCAGATCGGCGCACTCTCCGAGGTCGGTTCCATTGCCGACGGCAAATGCGCGGACTTCGTGATCTGCGACGCAGAGCTGAATCGCAAAGAGGTTTGGCTGGCGGGACGGAAGCTGTAATATTTTGAGATGAAAATCGGCAGACAGGTGAAGGTGCCTGTCTGCCGTTTTTTGGAATTCGTGGGAAACGATCTGTAGGGGGGGTGGGAGTGCCTGCACGAGATTGCCACACCCGGTGTACGCACCGGGTTCGCAATGACATGGAAAGGCTCACTCATTTGTCGTTGTCATGAAACCCTTTGTAGGGCGGGGACATGTCCTAAGCCGTGTGTAGGAACTACCGTTTCGTACAAGCTCTCCCTCTCATGTCATTGCGAGGAGCGCAGCGACGCGGTTGCGCAGCCGTTCGCGACGAAGGAGCGTTACGGATGCGGCATACCCCCTGCGCAGCCGTTCGCGACGAAGGAGCGCTACGGATGCGGCGTGCCCCTTGCGGGTATTGCGGGTACAATCTCGTGCAGGAACTACCGGTCGCATACAAATTTGTTCGTCTGCACCGTCTGCCGCTTCGCGGACGGCACGCCGAGTCGTCGTGCCCTACGTTCCGCCGACGAAGCTACTTTCTAAAGTTTTAGGGAAGCTCTGATACTGAAAACCGATTAAAATATTCATTTCAATCGGTTTTCAACGCCGTAC
>CAMAEX010000139.1:0-5359 GCA_945832065.1 uncultured Clostridia bacterium
CAGATAGGGTAACCTATTATGTCATTGCGAGGGCGCTTGCGCCCGTGGCAATCTCAGCATTGACTAAGAGCTAAGGACTAAGAGTGAATGACATAGGAAAGCTCCGCGCGGATTATATCTTGGCTGTGTCGCGTCGAATATCACAAGCTTTTGAAATGGTGAAGCCGCGCGTGTCATTGTCATGAAGCTCCTTGTAGGGCGGGGACATGTCCCCGCCGTGTGTAGGAACTACCGGCTGCGTACCGGTCAACGGAACAAGATTGCCACGACCGGTGTGCGCACCGGTCTCGCAATGACAGATAGGGTAACCTATTATGTCATTGCGAGGGCGCTTGCGCCCGTGGCAATCTCGTGCAGGCAGCTCGTAGTGCGCGGCATCCCTGACGCGCCCATGTAGGCACCCATGTAAAATATACGGGCAGCTAATAGCTGCCCCTACACCATAAATCGGCGGACTGACATTTTTGCCAGTCCGCCGAGGTTTTTTATTTTTTCACAATGTTCTCAATGTAGCGCATCAAAATCGTTGCAACCTGCGCTCTGGTGGCGTTGCCCTGCGGCAAAAGCTTGCCGTCGGAGCCGTTGATGATCCCCTCGCCAACCGTCCAGTACATCGCTTCCTTGGCATAGTCGCTGATCTTGTTCGCGTCAGGGAATGCGCTCAGATTCCCGCGCTTGCTTGTGTCGATGCCCTTCTTTTGCGCGTAGCGGAACAGGATCGCCGCCATTTGTTCGCGCGTGATCTTGCCGTTCGGGTCAAATTTCCCGTTCCCGACGCCGTTGACCACACCGTTCGCCGCCGCCCACGCCACTGCGTCAATGTACCAGCTTCCGTCCTTCGCGTTCACATCCGAGAAGGTATTCTGATATCCCTTCGGCTGCCCTTCATAGCGCCACAACACCGTGACCAGCATGGCTCTGGTCATGGCCGTCTCCGGTTCGAAGGTATTCCCACTCGTGCCGCCGAACAGCCCGTGCGTTACGGCATAGTCCACATACGGGTGATACCATTCCTTGGTATTGACATCAATAAACTTTCTGCTCGGACAATCCGCGCCACCGTCGCAGGCCCCATCTTTTATACCGCAGCGCGTGCAAATGCCGTTTACAAAGTTGTGTCCAAGCGCGGCAACATGGTTATCCCGATAGCTGTCGCCGCAGGCACAGGTATGCAGCGTATAGCCCTGCTCTGTGCAGGTCGGAGGTATCACTGTTGTCGTGTAGCTGTGCTCATGTTCCTGCTGTTCGTTCGTATCCTTGTACAGCCGCAGACCACAACGGGGACAGTAATAGAGATAGCGCGCAACACCATAGTCGACATAAACAGGATCGTCCAAGGCGGTTATGACCCAGTTATGCCCCAGCGCGGCGGTCTGCGTCGGCTTTGTGAGCTGCTCACCGCAGGCGGCACAATGGGTGCCGCCGGTATAGCCGGGGCGGGTGCAAGTAGCGTCAATGGCAGCATTGGCGGTCGCCTTATGGCTGCCGACAGCCGTCTTGTCGCTCACCTCGACATAACCGCAAAGGGTGCAGATCTTGCGGGTGAAGCCGCCGGCCTGACAGGTGGCGCTTACAGTCTCGGTAACATATTCGTGGGAGGTGCAGCCCGTATTCGCGCGGAAGGTAATGCCGTTTTCGTTGGCATAGGTCTCCGCCGCAGTGCCGCTCTCGCCGTAGATCACAAAACCCGGGATGGTCTCGCTGCCGACGAAGGGGTCATCCGGCTCCGGCGGATAATAGCCGAGGCAATGCGTTCCGAGATAGGTCACGCTGGCGGGGACCGTAACGCCCTTGCCCGCGCCGTAGGAGAAGCACGCACTCTCCTCCAGCACGCGCAGGCCGTTGTTCAGGTGGATCGCCTTGAGGGCTGTGCCGAAGAAAGCGTTGCCGCCAACATAGCGCACCGTGTCGGGCAGGACGATGGCTTCACAGGCGTGCGCGTTAAAAGCGGCATAACCGATGTACCGCGCGCCGCCCAAGTCTATCGACCGCAGATTGACGCAATTGGCGAAAGCGTTCACCTCCACGCGGGTGCAGCTTTCCGGCAGGACAAGACCGATCAGATTCGGCTGCTCATATTCCCATGTCCGCGTGCGATGTTCAAAGATATAGTAAGGTGCAACAGAGGTGGTGCCGGGCTTGAGGGCGAGGACGGTGTTTTCCGGCATTTCGCCCTTGTAGGTGTAGGCGACAGAGCCGAAATAGACCGGACCGTCGGGCTGGTCGTGATACCAGCCGGTGTTTTCCAGCGCGCACAAGCCGATCATTTGGACGCTCTTGGGCAGGTTCCCGAAATCTGTCAGCGCGGGGCAGTCTTTGAAGCAGCCATCGCCCAGCGACTTCACATTCTTGCCGCCCTTGACAGAGCGCAGGCTGCCGCAGCCGGACAGCGCGCCGGTGCCGATCTGCACCAGCGAGTCGGGCAGGGTGACGCTTTCGAGCGCCGTGCAATTGCTCAGCGCGCCGTCCGCCAGGATGCGGACATTTTTGAGGTCGATCGTCTTGAGGACAGCGCTGCCGATCGAGCCGCGCACCTCCAACACATCGTCCGGCAGAACAAGGCTTTGCGTCCTGCCGATCCAGAGCCCGTACAGGGTTTGGTTGCCCTTTGGGATGGTGAGATTTCTGATTTGATCGCAGCCGGAGAAACAGCCCTCCGCCAAAACCGCCGTCTGCGGAAGTTGGATCTCGGTCAGGCTGGACATAGCGTGGATGTCAATGTAATCTACGCTCTCCGGGACGGTCAGCTTGGTGATGCCACAGTATTCCGCACCGGCATACTGAATCGTGAGGGATTTCAGTCCGTCAGGGAGCACCAGCTCGTTTACGCCCTCTAAATAGTATTCGAGGTACACGGTTTTTGTGCCCGGGCGGACAGTCACCTTGGCGGGGTAGTCGCTCTTATAACCAAGGAACACGCTGCCGCAGTAGATCTCTGCGTTGTCCGGCAGATTATAATAATACTCTGTCTCACCGATGTCACCCAGCGTGATCCTGGTGAGCGAGTTGGGAAAGGTGATCTGCGTCAGTGCCTCGCAGCCATTAAAGACACAGTCCATACATTCGGTCAGGCCCTCCGGCAGAACGACGCTCGTCAGCGCCTCGCAGTCACGGAACGCACTGTAACCCAGCGTTTGCAGTCCCTCATGCAGCGTAAGGGACTTGAGCGCCTTGCAACCGGAGAAGGCATTGTCGCCGATCAGCGCAGCGCTGCCCGGAATGTCCACTGTGGTCAGCGCCTCACAATCGTAAAATGCATAGCTTCCGATCTCCCGCACGCCGGACGGAATGGTGACGCCGGTGATGTCCGCGCCCCAGAACGCCTCTGCACCGATGGTCTTGACGGAATCGGGAATGACGGGCGTTTTGCTTGTGCCCTTGTAGGCCAAAAGCTGCCCCTGCCAGACGAGAAAATCCGAGGCGCTGTCGTCATAGAGCCAGTTCTGGTACAGCTTGTTCAGCTTTCCGGCAAAAGAACCGACGCCGTAGCCGATTCGTGCGCCGAACGCGCCGCCGTGCAGAAAGGTATTTTCGCCCTTGAACACGATGGACGACAGATTCGTGCAGGCGGCAAACGCGCCCTCGCCGATTTCCGTCACGCTCGCGGGAATCTCAACCTTTTGCAGGTAATTGTTATGAAAGAACGCCCGCTCGCCGATGGTTTTCAGACCTTCGGGCAGGACGATTTCGCGCAGCTCGGAATGCGTCTGATTGCTCCAATCATCGTCGTCATAGAAGGCATCGTCCGCGATGTAGGTCACGGTATTTGGCAGAATGACCTTCGTCACAAATTTGTTAGGCGTACTGTAGCCCTCCACGCTATGGAAGCTTTGGATGCCTACAACGGTATAGCCGTCGATGGAGGACGGTACCGTGACCTCCGCTTCATAGCCATAGTATGAAGTGATCTCGATGGTGTCACGGGTAACAAACCGATAAGTAAAGCCATAGTCGGGATCGTCCGGCAACGCTTCCTCTCCCACTGCCAATGTCATAGGCGCAAGCGACAGCACGAGGGAAAGGGCGAGCAGCGTGGCAAGGATTTTTCGTTTCATTCTTTTCCTGTCCTTTCTAAAGATTGGGTTTACCTTAATTTATTATAGCAGTGCTTACCCTCATTTCCGTCACTTCTTTCCAAAATGTCATGCTGACACTTTGGAAAGGCGTTCGAAACAGCCATGCCGTTGCACAAGGTAATCCGATAAAAATCACCGTTGTCCGTTGACGAGCCACTATCTTTTTCAGTCCATTTGCGTTATAATATTATTTGTTATTGCAGTTGCTTTGCAGGGAATACAGCAGTCAAAATGTCGCGCTTTCTCATAGCGCAGCCGTAAGACAGCACAAACAACCGAATCGCAGAAAAAGTTATAACCTGAGGTGGAGGGGATCGAATGAACTTCAGCGAAAAGCTAAAGGATTATATGGAAATGCTGCAATGTACGGCAAAGGACTTAAGTGACGTCTCCGAACTTTCACCCGCCACGGTAAGCCGTTACCGCAGCGGTGAGCGCGTCCCTGAACCGAACAGCGACGCCTTTGACCGGCTTTGCAATGCGATTGTCCTGCTCTCAAAAAAAGGCAGCGCTGCCGCGCCGCTCAGCCGGGAGGCTGTTGTGGAAAGCTTCTTGTGCTGTTCGGACTTTATCGTTTCAGACGAAGAGCTGTTCCGTCAAAAGCTGAACATACTGATCTCCGTGCTGCAGCTCAATCTGTCCGGGCTGTGCCGCTGCACGAACTATGAAGCCTCCGCTCTGTTCCGCATTCGCAGCGGTTCCCGTAAGCCCTCCGAGCCTGCCAAATTTGCGGCGGATATCGCCCGATATGTTGCCGAAACGACGGACGACCGCACAAAAGAAGAGAGCTTAGCCGGGCTTTTGGGTTGTCCTGCCGACGAGCTTTCCGAAGCCTCCGTCCGTTTTGAAAAAGTGCTCCAATGGCTGACCGACGGTCAGGATCGTCAAGCCGACAGCATGGCAAGGTTTTTAGAAAAGCTGGATGATTTTGATTTGGACGAATATATTCGGGTCATTCATTTTGACACCCTGAAGGTACCGTCCGTTCCCTTTCAGCTTCCCACCTCCAAAACCTACCGAGGCTTGGAGGAGATGATGGCAAGCGAGCTGGATTTTTTAAAGGCGGCCGTCCTGTCAAAATCCCAAGCCTCCGTGATCATGTACAGCGATATGCCGATGGAAGAAATGGCAAAGGACCCGGATTTCCCGAAGCGCTGGATGTACGGCATGGCAATGCTGCTGAAAAAGGGACTGCATTTGCATGTGATCCATAATATTGACCGTCCGCTGCCGGAAATGATGTTGGGGCTGGAAAGCTGGATCCCGATGTATATGACAGGTCA
>CAMAEX010000140.1:0-5323 GCA_945832065.1 uncultured Clostridia bacterium
GACCGAGCGCGAGGCGGATGTTTTGCGTCTGCGCTTCGGTATGTATGACGGCAAGACGCACACGTTGGAGGAAGTCGGTCAGATTTTCGGCGTGACCCGTGAACGCATTCGTCAGATTGAAAACAAAGCGATCCGCAAGCTGCGTCATCCGAGCCGCGCAAAAAAGATCCGCGATTTCTATTGCTGAAATCCGTTCTGCCGCGCTCCATTCATGAAGGAGGCACACGCCTGTCCCCTCTTCCCTCGATATAAGGACGAATAATAAGCGCTCTCCCCAAAGCTGTTTGAATATGTAACAGCTTTGGGGAGAGGCTTTTATTTCTTGTTTGCAGATTTGGGGCGGGATTCCCTATGATTAAATAATATAGTCATTTCCCTCCGTTTCCCGCTGCATCAAATCAGCAACCGTAATATTGTCAAGATAATCATTAATGACCTGATTCAGCCCCCGCCATAACGATAGCGTCCGGCAGGAACCGGCGCGAGGGCAGGTATCTGCATTCGGCTCTAAGCAGGATACCGGCGACAGAGATTCCTCCGTAAGGCGCAAAATGCTACCCACGGTATACTGCTCAGGCGTCCTTGTCAGTTTGTATCCTCCGCCTTTTCCGCGAAGTCCAACCAGCAGCTTGTCTTTCACCAGCAGCTTAATGATACTTTCCAGATACTTTTCTGACATCTCCTGCCGCTCGGCAATCTCCTTCAGCGGAATGTAACCTCCGGATTGATGCTCTGCAAGATCGATCATCACACGGAGCGAATAGCGCCCTTTGGTAGAAATCAGCATAGTATACCCCCATTGCTTGCGATTATTATTAAACCCATTATACAACATCGTATATAGGAAAATCAATCAATTTTTAAAATTTCCTATTGACAAATCCTTCCCCAGAGCGTATAATCACATCAACCTACTTGAAAGGTTGGTATAACAATGAAGGAATCCCAAGCATACCTGCGATATTGTCGATGTTGGCACTGCTGCTGAATCCATACAATCTATCATCATATATCAAATCATATAGGAGGAAATTACCATGAGTAAAATCTATACATCCGCAGACCAATTGATCGGAAAGACGCCGCTGCTTGAGCTGGTGCACATCGAAAAGGAAGAAGGACTGCAAGCCCGTATTTTGGGCAAGCTGGAATATTTTAATCCCGCAGGCTCCGTCAAGGATCGCATTGCCAAAGCCATGATCGACGACGCAGAAAGCAAAGGTCTCCTCAAGCCCGGCTCTGTTATCATTGAGCCGACCTCCGGCAACACCGGTATCGGCTTAGCTTCCGTCGCAGCAGCAAGAGGCTACCGCATTATCATTGTCATGCCTGAGACCATGAGCGTAGAGCGTCGCCAGCTCATGAAAGCCTACGGTGCAGAGCTTGTTCTTACGGAGGGTGCCAAGGGTATGAAGGGTGCCATCGCCAAGGCGGATGAATTGGCGATGGAAATCCCCAACAGCTTTATTCCGGGTCAGTTCGTAAATCCCGCCAATCCTGCCGTTCACAGAGCCACCACGGGACCTGAGATCTGGGAGGATACCGAAGGCAGCGTTGACATCTTTGTTGCAGGCGTCGGTACGGGCGGAACCGTAACCGGTGTCGGCGAATACTTGAAAAGCCAAAATCCGAATGTGAAGGTCGTCGCTGTAGAACCGGCGTCCTCTCCCGTTCTGAGCAAGGGCACACCCGGTGCGCATAAGATTCAGGGCATCGGCGCAGGCTTTGTTCCCGATGTGCTGAATACCGGGGTTTATGATGAGATCATCACGGTAGAAAACGATGCCGCTTTTGCGACCGGCAAGCGGATTGGTAAGTCGGAAGGCGTCCTTGTCGGCATCTCCTCCGGCGCTGCGGTGTGGGCTGCCATCGAGCTGGCAAAGCGCCCCGAAAATCAGGGAAAGACCATCGTCGCCCTCCTCCCAGACACCGGCGACCGCTATCTCTCCACTCCCCTCTTTGCAGATTGATTATTCCACGGCCCGTTCATTTTTCCATAAAGATTCGGAGTCTGCCGATGCGGCAGGCTCCGAATTTAATTCATAAGGATCGTGAAAAAAGATTGCACAGCCGATCATGGACGAAGGCATATCGTCGCACGAATATCTCCTTTGGCGTTTTTTACATTTCCCAACTGCCGAGCCAATTTGCGAACTCCGCGTATATCGTCTCCATCTCAGCGGTCAACGCGTCGCCGTTATTCAGCGTATAGACATAATCCTCTGCTCCGAACATTTCCACATACTGATACTCGTAGGTATAATTCTCGTTCTCAAGCTCCGCCAGCGCTTTCTCGGCAAGCGCCTCCGCTTTTCGAATGTTTGCCACAAGGTCGCTGAAAGCATTTGGGTCTACGGCTTCGATTTTCTGCACGATCCCATCAAAGTAGCCCTCTTGGTAGCCGTAATTGTATTGCGCGCCGTCGTTATAAATAAAGTTCTCCGCGTCACTGGCGTAAAGGTAATAGCCCGGGACGGCATTGCCGTTTTCATCGGTATAGGAATTCACATAGTATGTATTCCACGCGCAGAGAAAGTTCACATAGTCATACATTTTGTAAATGTCATTGACCACATCGCTTTCTGCAATTTTTTGCCATAGCGCCATATCCTCTGAAAGCTCGTCCGCCTGTATGATGCTGTAAATGGCGTCTACAATCTTATAGTTGAATTCGTAGCCGTACATATCGGTAAACGGCTCCTCCTCACTGTCTGCGACTTCCAAAGTTCCGACAATGTTAATCGCCTGCGTCGTATAGGTGAAGCTGTCGCCCTGCTTGGGGTAAACCTCCATTGTGTTGGACAGTTGCGAGGTGTTGGGCACACAGAAGGGGCAGCTTTGATACGGCAGGTTCATCAGGAACAGGAACGAACCGTCCACCGGCGAGCTGGTTGCCATATATCCGCTGATGGTAACGCGCGTGCCATCAAGGGATTTCAAATAATCATAGCCGGAGGCAGCTTTAAAGCTCAATTTGGTAATACCGCCGTCATCGGAACCACTCTCCCCGCCTTCCTTGCAGCCGGCAAAGGAAGTGAAAATCAGCGCCAAAAGCAGCAGGAGAGAAATACATCTTCGTAAATATTTTTTCTGTTTCATGATCTTACGCCGAAATACTATCCTTTCTTGACATGAAAAATGTCCAAATCACTGTGGGCAAAACGCTGATCGCGAACACCGCGAGAAGTATGACCAACTCCATCGGATAGATCTTGGACATATTCAAAACCACACCCATGGATTCCACATAGTCATTCATCAGCAGCATACAGACTCTGGATACACCGAACGCGAGCAGGACGGAACAAAGCCCCATCAGGCTGTTTTGAATGATGTACAGCAGATTGATCCGCTTCATGCTAATCCCGATCAGACGCATCAGCGAGATCTCCTTTGCTGAATGATACATATTCAAAAGCGTGATGATAGAGATAATCATAATGTTCATGATGAGAATAACTGCGCAGAGGACAAAGACGATGTATTTGGTATCGTCCGCATCGTTCAGCACATCGCGTATGACGGACATTGGCTCGATGGCCTGCAGGGTGCAGCTATCTCCGTCCTCCTCCGTGATGGTCTTCCCGTCGTACTCTTGGACAAGCTGCATTGCGTAGCCCGGATTCTTGGTATTCACAAGAACTGCACACACCATGGCGTGCATTTCGTGATGTTCTTCTTCCTCCTCTTCCTCCTCTTCCTCCTCACCGTGCTCATGCATCTCCCAGAGCGTTTTGAGCTGCGTAAAGACCACATTATCATAGGAGGAGTGGCTTTCCTCTAAAATGCCGACCACCGTGATGCCTTGCGTATGCAGCTCCGAGCCGCTTGCGGAGTGGCTTGTGTAGATCACATCGCCGACGGAAAGATTGTTATACTTTGCGATATTGGAGCCAATGACCGCCTGCATGGTGGCGGAAGGGTCAAACATTGCACCTTGGCGCACGGTTTTGTTCCCGAGGAAGTCCGGCGCGGTTCCCACAACGCTGTAACCGTTGTAATTATCCGCCATCGCAAACGGGATGACCGTTGTCACTCTGGAATCCTGTTGCAGCGTAGTAACCACGGAGTAAGGGATCGTGCCGACCGGCGAATCGGTAAAATACATGGTATTCATCGCAAGCTGCGTATTGCTCCCGGCAGGACCGACGATCACCGAATAATATCCGGCGTTGTTGATGATCCCCTCGTCCACCTGCGTGGCGACATTGAACGCAAGCACGCTGATTCCCGCAGAGATCACAATCGAAAGAGCGATCAGAATGATCTGTACTTTTTTGATCGCCATATTTTTCAGCGCAAATTTCAGCATCTTATTGTCCCTCCTCGTTCCTTACGGTGTCACGCATCCCGGAGGTCATTTCGTTCATGTCGATCACCTGATCGAAATATTTCGCCAATCTGTCGTCATGTGAAACGGCGATCAGCGTTTTTCCCTCGGAAACCTCAAGTAGCTTCTGCATGACCTGTTCGCCGATGGCAAAGTTCAGATTTCCCGTAGGTTCGTCAGCGAGTATGATGTCCGGCTGTTTCACAAGCGCCCGCGCAATCGCGACGCGTTGCTTTTGTCCGCCGGAGAGATGCTTGATCCTCGCGTTTTTCTTCTCGTAAATATCCAGTGCGCGAAGCATATCGTCCATTCCGGAAATATCAATGCCCTCCAGCCGCAGAATACCGATATTATCCGCAACCGTCATGTCGTTGATGAGCTTGAAGTCCTGAAAAATATAGCCGATTTTCTCGATTCGGAATTTATCCCTCACCTTCTGCGCAGCAGAACTCATCTCCATGCCGTCGATGATGACCGAGCCTCTTGTCGGAGATAGCACGCCTGCAATGATATTTAATAGCGTTGATTTCCCGCAGCCCGAAGCGCCGAGCAGCATATAAGACCTTCCGGTTTCAAAGGTCATATCATGGTAATCGATTTCTGTTTCATTCTGAAACTGTTTTCCTAAGTTTTTGATTTCTATCATGATGCGTAGATATTCCTTTCAAAAGATGATGTATTTTGAAACGAATATCGAATTAATTTGAAAGCTTGACCTTCTGCAAAACCAAAGTATCGTTTCGATGTATCGTGGTTTCCCTGCGCAAAGCGCAAACTTTACAGATCGGATTTCCGAAAGCAGGGAATATCGCGTACAGGAATGCAAGCGCGATCACACTTTTTGAAAAGGAGATCAAAGCACAAATCGCGCAATCCTTGCCCGCACAGTCATGGAGCGGAAACAGAAGCATGCACAGCAAGATCACCAGACAGAGCAAGGCGATGCTTCGTTTCCAAGCTATATGCGATTTTCTCATATGCTCCGCTCCTTTC
>CAMAEX010000141.1:0-5291 GCA_945832065.1 uncultured Clostridia bacterium
TTACATATGAAGGACTCAAAATGATATTATTATGAAAATAGGAGAAAACAGAGAAAAAAGCAAGAAAAATCCTCAGCCAAGCGGCTGAGGATGGAGGCTCATTCCCAACAGGTCCAAATATCGCCTTCACTGGAAGCGGTGAAGATCGGTTCGCCGTCCGTGGAGAGGTAGCATAGCACAACGGTCAGCGCGCCGGAGCGGCACTGGGCAGTGATGTCGAGGTCGATGGAACGCGCCTGATCCAAATAGGTCTCCGGCGCAAGCTCGTCTACATAGACCTTTCCGCCGATGCTGCACGCATCCTCATAGGACAATGAGGAAACGCGGGAAAGCGTTAGGGTATTGGTTTTCCTGTCATACTCCCACGCGAACTCCGGCAGCTTCTGCGCGGCATATTCCTCTACGGAAAGTCCGTCTGCGGCAGTTTCCGTTTCCTGCGTCTCTCGGTAGAGCGAGACAAAACGGATGCACAGAAATATGCCCGCAGTGAGGAGAACCACTAAAATAATCGCGACGCCGATAATCAGCCATTTTTTCATCTTTGCACCACCTTCACCAACAGTATAGCGCAAAGGACACAAAAAGTAAAGAGTTTACACGGCTTCAAGCTCGGCACTTGCTAAGAGGTCGGAGAAGACCGTGCGGTATTCTTTTTCGTGCGCTGCGCCGCATACGACGGAGAGAGCGTAGTAATATGCACCATCGCTGAACAGTGCGGCGGAGCAGGTGAGGTCGCCCTCCTCTCCGGCTGCCGTCCATGCGAAGCGGTATTCCTCCTGCGGGAAGCTGCAAACGCGCAGAAGCTCCAGCTCGTCCGCGGGTCTGCCCGTTACACGGAGCAGGGCGGATTCCAGTGAATCGGCGGCGAAGACCTCCTGTATGAGCGTATAATCCTCATGCAGGAAGACCGCATTGCGCCCCTCGTCGGAAGAGGAGGTCAGAATGGCATCGGTCGGGAAATCGGCATTCAGATAAAAACTCGGCGTACTCGGCGCGGCGGGACACTCAATTGTCTCAAGTGCGCTGGCTTGCTTGACATCGCAGGCGGACAATGTTAGAATAAGCGGTAACAGGAACAAGACAAATACTCTTTTCATGAGACACCTCCGAAGGGACTGATGATATGTTCTATTTTTACGCGGGATATCTTCTCTGTATGAATCTGCTTGCGCTGGTTTTTATGTATGCCGACAAGCGCCTTGCGAAAAAGAAAAAATGGCGCATCCCCGAAAAAACGCTCTTTTTGGTAGCAGGACTCGGCGGAAGCCTCGGCGGGCTGTTAGGTATGTACCTCTTCCGCCATAAAACGCGGCACTGGTATTTTGTGCTGGGCTTTTGGCTGCTGTTTCTTGCACATACCGCGCTTGCTGTTTTTCTCTTTTACATGGGAGCGTTGCAGCTTCCGTAAAAAATGACCCGAAAAGGGGTGTGTCCTTTTCGGGTCATTTGTGTCCTAATTTGTGTTTGGTGCCGTCAGGTTCGACGATATAAGTGTTGTCAAGCTGCGCACAGAGATTTTTGCGGAAGGCGGCGATGTATTGCTCCCGCAGGGCGGCGCGTTCCTTCGTCTCCTCCCCGGTCAGTCCCTCTGTTTTAGCCTTGTGCGCAAGCTCGTTGATCCGCTTGACCAGCTCGTCCATATTCATCATGCATCAACTCCCGCCTATATTTTAGCCTTTTCCTGCCGTTCTGTCAAGGAAGCACTTGCCTCACGGAGTGCTTTCGGGTATAATATTCCCATCAACTTCGGAGGAAATGCGATGAAGGTAATGGTGATCGGCGGCGGTGCGTCGGGTATGATGGCGGCGCTGACTGCGTCAGAACAGAATAACAACGAGGTTCTTTTGCTGGAACGGCAGGCGCGCATGGGCAGAAAGCTTCTTGCCACGGGCAACGGGCGCTGTAATT
The DNA here is from genome assembly GCA_945832065.1 of uncultured Clostridia bacterium. Classification (GTDB taxonomy): domain Bacteria; phylum Bacillota; class Clostridia; order Oscillospirales; family Oscillospiraceae; genus JAZOXB01. The sequence goes on from CAMAEX010000141.1 coordinate 1,909, forward strand.
TGACCAACCGCAACTTGACCCGGGAGAATTATCACGGAGAGCTGCCCGACTTCTGCGGCTATGCGCTGCGGGAATTCGGCGTGGAGCAGACGTTGGCTTTTTTTCGTTCACTCGGGCTTCTGACCGTGACGGAGGCTTCCGGGCGCGTTTATCCGCTCAGTGACAGCGCGAACAGCGTCGCGGATGTCCTGCGGCTGACACTTGAGCAGCGGGAGAATGCCGCGATTATCACTGGTGCGGAGGTTACGGTGCTGCACCGTCGAAAAGGGAAGTTCTATGCCGTGACAGGGGAACAGACCTTTGAAGCTGACCGCGTGATCGTCTGCGCGGGCGGCGCGGCGGGCGCAAAGTTAGGTGGCACGGATCTGGGCTACCGCTTGTTGACCTCCTTCGGACATACACGCACGAAACTCTATCCCGCCCTTGTCCAGCTCCGCACCGATACGACCTATGTCCGCTCCCTCAAGGGTGTGCGCTGCGACGCGGCGGTGCGCTGCGGCAGAGATACCAGGCACGGCGAGGTGCAGTTTACGGACTACGGCGTGAGCGGCCCCGTGATCTTCGAGCTATCCCGCACGGTCTCCGTCGGCGGGACGGAACAGACCCTTTTGCTCGATCTGCTGCCGGATATCTCAGAGGAGGAGTTGACGGAGCTTTTGCAGTCGCGCTGCACTGCGCTGCCGCAGCTCAAGGCGGAGGATCTGCTCACCGGGATGCTCCACAACCGCCTCGGCAGGACGCTACTGCGTGCCTGCGGCTTCTCCTTGGAAATGCCCTGCGGGGAATTTGACGGGGAAATGCGGGAGGCGCTTGGAAAAAAGATCAAGCATTTTGCCCTGCCCGTCCTCGGTACGATGGGGATGGACGGCGCGCAGGTGACTGCCGGCGGCATCCGCACGGTGGAGTTTGACGAAAAAACGATGGAAAGCCGCCTCTGCCCCGGGCTTTACGCTGCGGGAGAGGTGCTGGATATCGATGGGGACTGCGGCGGCTATAACCTGCAATGGGCGTGGTCGTCGGGGCATCTCGCGGGAGAATTAAGGGGGAAGAAATGATTCGCATTCGGGATATCACGCTGCCCTTGGAGCATGACAAGGGCGCGCTTCTTTACCATGCGGCGCAGGCGCTGCATATCCGCGCGTCGGAGATTTCGTCGTTGCAAATTTTTCGCCGCTCGCTCGACGCAAGAAAAAAGCCGCAGTTAAAGTGGGTCTACACCGTTGATGTGACGCTCCGTTCCGGGGAGAGCCGCGTCCTGCGGCAGTGCCGGAGCAATAAAATCACAAAGGAAGAACCCTATGTCTACCGCGTGAAGAAAGTTCAATCAGAGACACGACCTATTGTTGTCGGTTTCGGACCTGCGGGGATGTTTGCGGCGCTTGTGCTGGCGCTTTCCGGCTTAAAGCCCATCGTTTTGGAGCGGGGCGACCCTGCGCCGGAGAGGCGGGAGAAGGTCGAACGGTTTTGGAACGGCGGCGCACTGAATCCGGAATCGAATGTGCAGTTCGGCGAGGGGGGTGCAGGCACCTTCTCCGACGGCAAGCTGCATACCGGGACGAAAAACGAGCGCGGGCGCTGGGTGCTGGAGCAATTTGTCAAAGCGGGTGCGCAGGAGGAAATTTTATATGATGCAAAGCCCCATGTCGGCACGGATGTGCTGTTCGAGGTTGTGCAGAATCTGCGCAAGCGTATTATTTCCCTCGGCGGGGAAGTCCGCTTTGGCGCAAAGCTGACGGGGCTTCTGACGGAAAACGGCGCACTCCGCGGCGCGGAATATGTGCAGAGGGGTGAGAAAAAGCGCCTGCCCTGTGAAAAGCTGATCCTTGCCATCGGGCACAGCGCCCGCGATACCTTCCGTGCCCTTGCCGCTTTGGGCGTGCCGATGGAGGCAAAGCCCTTTTCCATGGGCGTGCGCATCGAGCATCCGCAGAGGGAGATCGACATGGCGCAGTACGGAATGCCGAGAGGAAAAGCACTCCCTGCGGCGGATTATAAGCTCTCGTGCCATCTCCCCGACGGCAGCTCTGCCTATACCTTCTGCATGTGCCCGGGCGGCTATGTTGTCGCGGCTGCATCGCAGGAGGGAGCAGTCGCTACGAATGGCATGAGCTACAGCGGTCGCGGCGGTGAAAACGCGAACGCCGCCCTGCTGGTCACCCTCAAGCCGGAGGATTTCCCAGAACAGGGCATCTTCGGCGGGATGCATTGGCAGGAGGAGATCGAGAAAAAAGCCTTCTTGCTTGCGGGAAGCACCTATGCCGCGCCCGCACAGACGGTCGGGGACTTTTTGGCGCACCGTCCCCCTGAGGCACTCGGAACGGTCACGCCGACCTATCGCCCGGGTGTAACGCCCTGCGATCTGCACGCGCTGTTTCCGGAAAAAATCACCAAGACACTGGAACAGGCGATCCCGGAGCTGGATGCCGCACTGCATGGCTTTGCCTCGCCCGATGCTCTCATGACCGCACCGGAGACGCGCAGCTCGTCGCCGATCCGCATCCTGCGCGGAGAGAATCGCCAAAGCAGCGTTGCGGGGCTGTATCCCTGCGGGGAGGGTGCCGGCTACGCTGGCGGCATTTTGTCTGCTGCGGTGGACGGCATGCTCTGCGCCGAGGCAATCATTGAGGCTTTTCAGTGACCTTTTTCGCCGTTGCAACCGCCGGTTGCGGGAATTCCAGCTGCCGTCGCTTGTCAAATTGCTTGGATTATTTTAGACTGAGGACAGAAATCAGGAAAGCGAGGGCGAAAAAAGAAATGAAACTGAATGAAAAGATTTTCCAATGCCGCAAGCGGAGCGGACTTTCCCAGGAGGAGCTTGCCGAGCGTGTCGGCGTGTCAAGGCAGGCGGTGAGCAAGTGGGAGCTTGGCACGGCGCTGCCGGAATTGGACAAGCTGAAGCTGCTGGCAAAGACCTTCGGCGTCTCGACGGACTGGCTCCTTGACGATGAGCAGGAGACTCCGCAGGTGCAGCGGCAGGAGACACCGCCTGTTGCAGAGCAGCGTTCTTGGGTTGAAGATGTTCCGGGCATGATCGGAAAGCTCCTGAGGCGTTACGGCTGGCTGTTCGGCGTTTATCTCGGCGTTGCGGGCGCCGCGTTTTTGGGACTCGGCGCGTTGGCAAGATTTATGGTCGGCAGAATGTTCTCCGGCTTTGACAGTGATCTTTTTATGACACCGGAAATGGGCAATATGATTACCAATAATCCGGTCTCCATCATGGGAACGGTTATCATGGCAGTCGGTGCAGTGCTGCTCGTCGTCGGCATCGTTCTTGCTGTGATCTTGAAACGAAAAGGGAAAAAATAAAACACGCGGCGGACTGACAAATTGAACCGCTCCCTGTCAAGTAGACAGGAGAAAAAACAAAAATCTTTTTACCAGGA
>CAMAEX010000142.1:0-5282 GCA_945832065.1 uncultured Clostridia bacterium
GAAATGCCTACCGTTTTGACACCCAATAATTCCCCCTTCAGCAGCCTCGTGCAGTCCAAGTCAAAAAAAGATCTTGCGTATGACTTCCTGAAGAACAAGATCGTCCTCAACGAGTTTCCCGAAGGAACCGTCCTTGTAGAACGTCAGCTCTGCGAGCTGATGGACACCAGCCGCACGCCCATCCGCGAGGCGATCCAGCAGCTTTTGAGTGAAGGCCTGGTCGTCAATCTTCCGGGAAAGGGCGCGGTCGTTTCCGCATTACGCTATGAGGATATCGTTCAGCTCTATGATGTACGTGAGTATCTGGAACGGCTCGCCGTCCGGCTGTGCGCGCTTGAGATTTCCAAGCCGACCATTCGTTCTTTGGAAGTGATCGTGCAACAGCTGGATCAATATCTGCGTCTGCCTGACTACACCGCATATTACTCGGCCGACCTTGCTTTCCACAAAACCATCGTTTTTTCTACAAAGAACGATTACCTCATCCGCACCTATATGTCGCTCGTGGCGCAGATCGAACGCATCACCCACTATATCATCGGCATTGAGGTCGCGCAGCTCCTGGAAGTAAATGCGACGCACCATGAGATGCTCGCAAACATCAAGGCCGGAGATGCCGCTGCTGCGGAAAGCGCCGCTTCCAGGCATATTCAGGCGTGCAAGAGCAACTATCTGCGCCTGTTCTCGCCGTCCACCTTTATGTCCTCTCAGAAGGGATAAGACCGGCTTCTCCGTAACAGTAGCGGATGATTCTTTCAGGCCAAATAACGAAAGCAGCGGTCTTCGGCCGCTGCTTTCGTTATTTGATGGCTCAGTTGGTTCTGAGGTTATTCAGCTTTTCATTCACGAGGACAAGCCCGCTGTAGTCCAAGTCGCCGTAGCCATGGGCATCCATCGCGTGATAGAAATGCGTTGCCATCGTCGTGACGGGGAGCGCAACATCCAGATCCTTTGCCAGCTCCATCGCAATATTCATATCCTTTTCCATCATATACGAAGTTGCCATGGCGGTGAAATCTCTGTCCTTGAGCGCCTGCTCCTTTGCCTTGAACATCGGCGTAGCTGCGGCGGAGTCACAGATACATTCGACCATCATATTCCAGTCAATGCCCGCCTTTTCTCCCAGACACAGCGCCTCGCCGAGCATCTGCATGGCAACGCCAAGCATCATATTGATGGTGATCTTCATATACCGCGCCTGCTCCTGCTCCCCTAAATAGCGCTGGCGGTTGCCGATCTGCTTCAGAAGCGGCAGCGCACGCTCATAGGTATCGCGGCATCCGGAGGCCATGATGCCCAGTGTCCCCTGTTCGGCGAACGCGACGCTTCCCGTAACGGTAGCGCGCAGGAAGTGTGCGCCCGACGGGGCGATCAATGCCGCGACATCGGCAGAGGTAGCAGGGTCGATCGTACTCATGTCCACAATGGTCAGGTGGTCAGAGGCCCCTGCGATCACTCCCGTTTCGCCGCACATAATGTCCCGGAGGATCTTTCCGTTCGGGATCATGGAAAAGACAAAGTCACAGGTTTCTGCGAGTGCTTTGGGCGTATCAATGGCCTCGGCGCCCTGTGCAACCATTTTTTCTACATTTTCCTTGCAGGTATCGCAGACGTAAAGCGCATAGCCTGCATCCATCAGACGTTTGGACATTCTGCTGCCCATGCGTCCGACACCAATCCAACCGATTTTTTCCATAGTCGTTCCCTTCTGTTTCAAGTAATTATTCCCGCGCCAGCTTCTGCATTCCGCGCTCCGCGACGACGGAGGCAATGATCACGCCGCCGACGACCACCTGCTGCCAGACACTGGGGACACCAGCCTGGATCATGCCGTTGGTAAGCACCAGCATGATCAGCGCACCGACGACAGCATTCGTAGGCTTTCCTCCTCCGCCGCCGATGGTCGTACCGCCGACCAGCGTCGCCGCGATCGCGGTCAGGTTGAATCCCTCGCCGATAGAGGCCTCAGCCGTACCCAGATTTGCAATATACATCAGGGCCGTAATGCCCATGATGGTACCGGAAATGAGAAACGTAAACAGCAGTGTCCGGCGGGTATTCATGCCGGAGAGCTGCGCCGCTTCACTGTTATGCCCAACGCCGTTCATACATCTGCCGAACACGGTTCTGGACATGACAAAGCACATGAGGCCAACGATGGCGGCACAGATGATCAGAAAAGTATACGGGCTGCCAATGAAGATATTTCGGAAATTTGGCCCGAAATCGTAAATCTGAGAGCCGCCCATCAGCACCAGCGCAACGCCGCGCAGGATCCACTGCATCGTATAAGTCGCAATAAAGGTCGGTATTTTGACATAGGCAACCAGAATGCCGTTGCAAAGTCCGACGAGTGCGCCCAGAAAGACACCCGTGAGGATGCCGAGCGCAGCGCTTTGCGTGTTCTGCATAACGATCGCCGCAGTACAGGACACCGCAGCAATGCCGGAACCGATCGAGAGGTCAAAGCCGCAGGTGTTGATGATCAGCGTCATGCTCAATGCAAGCAGGATCGTAAACGGCGCCTGCTGCAAAATGATATTGCGCACGTTGCTCCAGTTTGTAAAGCCCCAGAAGGTATCCGTTGTTACAGTAAAGAGGAGGAACAGCACGACGAGAACGAGCAATCTGGAGTTCCGGATCAGGCCGTTTCTGACACGATGTGACTTAGTCATTCTTGTAGATCCTCCTTAGCTGATTTCTCTGCTTCACCCGTGCGCTGATGACATCAATGGTGATAATGACGAGAATAAACAGACCCATCAGAACCTGCTGCCAATAGCTGGAAACACCCATCAGCTGCAGGCCGTTCAGAATGGCCGTCATGATAAGGGCGCCCGTGATGGAGCCGAGCACGCCGCCCTTGCCGCCTTCAAATGAAGTCCCGCCAATGATGACCGCCGCAATGGCGTCGAATTCATAGCCATTGGCCGTGGTCGGGCCGGCAGAATTCGTCTTGGCTACGAGCAGCACGCCCGCAAATCCCGCCAGCGCACCCGAAATACAGTAGATCAGAACACGCGTCTTGACCACATTGATGCCGGAATTCAGCGCACACTGCTCGGAGTCGCCGACGGCGTAGATATACTTTCCGAAGCGGGTCCTGTAGGTAAGCAGCGCCATCAGGGCAATCACCACGAGAGCGATCCATGTTGCACTCGGCAGGATGAGCAGTTCCCGATTGACAACATTGCGGAAGCCCTTGGAAAAGCCGGAGACCAGATAGCCTCCGTTGATCGCCTGCGCCGCGCCGTAGCCTATGCTCATGGTTGCGAAGGTAATGAGCCAGTAGTTGAATTTGAATTTGCCGATCATAATGCCATTAAACAGGCCGAAGGCAAGTCCCACGCCGGTACCGATCAAAAAGGCCAATACGATTTGCAGTCCGTTTTGTGTGCAATTTGAAAGATACATGGCGGCAACCATCCCGCTGAAGGTCATCACGCCGCCGATGGAGACATCGATCTGTTTGGATATAATGGTGATCGCCATGCCGCACGAAACGATCATCAGCATGGAAGAGTTCTTTAAAATGTTCGAAATATTCTGCGGCTTGAGGTAATTGTTCGCAAACAGCACAAACACAACCAGCAGAAGCAGACAGCCCCACATCAGCGTAGGGACTTTTTTCACGATTCGTTTCAGCATTTTATTCCTCCGCTCCCTCGATCGCCAGACGCAGGATGTCCTCCTGATTAAAGCGGCTGTCGTTTCTTTCGACCTCGCCCGTGACTTCTCCGTCCTTCATAACATAGACCCGATCGGAAATGCCAAGCAGCTCCGGCAGGTCAGAGGAAATCATCAGGATCGCCGCACCCTGTGCCGCCAGTTGATTCATGATCGCATAGATCTCCGCCTTGGCACCGATGTCGATGCCTCTGGTCGGTTCGTCAAAGATCAAAAGGTCGCTCTCGGTAACGAGCCATTTTGCAACAACGACCTTTTGCTGATTGCCGCCGGAGAGATGATAGACGGTCTTTTCCGCGGAAGTCGTGGCAATGCGCAGGTCTGAAATTCCTTTTTTCCCCTCGGCCACGACCCGTTTCCGGCTGACGAAGCCTCTGGGGAAAATCTCGCGCAAGGAGGACTGCACAATATTATCCTGAATGGACTGGTTGATGAACAGGCCCTCTGTTTTTCGGTTCTCCGGCAGGAGCGAGATGCGCTCGGCGATCGCGCGCGAGCAGCTATGCCGCCGTGTATGCAGCTTTTTCCCGCGAATGTACACTTCTCCCGACAGAATCGGTTCATAACCAAAAACCGCTTTGGCAAATTCCGTTCTGCCGGCGCCTACAAGACCTGCCACACCCACGATCTCGCCGCGTCTCACCTCAATATCTGCATTGCGGAAGCGAAGTCCCGTGAGCTTTTCCGTGCGCAGGATCGTTTCCCCGGGCTCATTATAGGTGCGGCTGTAGACATTTTCCAGCTTTCTGCCGACCATCATGGAGATCAGCTCCTGCATTTCCAGATCGGCCGCATCGCGCGTTCCGACATAACGTCCGTCGCGCATGACGGTAACGCGATCGCCGATGTCCATCAGCTCCTGCATACGGTGCGAGATATAGATGATGCTCATGCCCTCGGACTTGAGCTGCCGCGTGATACGGAAAAGATTGTCGATCTCTGTCTGTGTCAGGCTGGAAGTCGGCTCATCCATAATGAGCAGCTTGTTGCTGGAGGAAATTGCCTTTGCAATTTCGACCATCTGCTGCTGCGCGATGCTGAGATCCTTTGCCTTGGTCTGCGGATCAATGTCGATCTCCAGACTTTGCAGAAGCTCTCTGCATTTCCGGTTCATCGCCTTCCCGTCCACCAGATGCAAAGGGCCCCTGACCGGTTCTCTGCCGATGAAAACATTCTCCGCAACGGTGCGGTTCGGCATCAGGCTCAGCTCCTGATGGATCATGTTGATGCCGGCCGCCTGCGCCGCGAGCACATTTGCGGGCGCATAGGGCTGTCCTTCCAGAATAAGCTGCCCGTCGTCGATGGGATACACACCGGCGATCATTTTGACCAGGGTGGATTTCCCCGCGCCGTTTTCCCCGATGATGACGTGAACCTCGCCTTTTTGAATTTCAAAGGATACATCATCGACCGCCTTCACGCCCGGAAATACCTTTGATATGTGTCTGATTTCAAGTAAAGTTTCCATAGTGATCTCCAATGTCGCCGATAATTTTGCGAAGCAACGCCATGGGGATGGCGCTGCTTCGCGTGGTTGCCGTTTGATACTGAAAACCGATTAAAATATTCATTTCAATCGGTTTTCAACGCCGTAC
>CAMAEX010000143.1:0-5189 GCA_945832065.1 uncultured Clostridia bacterium
AGGAACTACCGACCGAGTATAAGCTCGTTCATGCGTACTGTCTGCCGCTTCGCGGTCTTAGGGGACATGTCCAAGCCCTACAGAGGCTGTTTCGTTTATCGTGGTGCGTTTTTCGCGTGTGGATTGCGAGGAGCGCAGCGACGTGGCAATCTCTTTCCTCTCCAATGCTATAACTGACGACGATTCAGTGGATGTTTTTTTGCTTTGTTTACCCTCCAGGAAAGGAGAATTTATGACTTATCAAGATATTATTCATAATGAAACCATCCGTGCCTATATTCGTAAAGCGGATGAGTCTTTGATCGCGCTCGGCTATACGGAGCATAGCTTTGCCCATGTTACCGTTGTGGCGGAATCCGTGCGTTATATCCTCGAAACACTTGAGTATGATGCGCACACGGTCGAGATTGCGCAAATCGCCGCCTATCTGCATGATATCGGCAACCTTGTCAATCGTGTCGATCACTCCCAAAGCGGCGCGGTCATGGCGTTTCAAATCCTCAACAGTCTGCATTTTGATCCTGAGGATATTGCGACCATTGTGACTGCCATCGGCAATCACGACGAGGGCACCGGCGTGCCGGTCAATGCGGTTGCCGCTGCGCTGATTTTGGCGGATAAAGCCGATGTTCGCCGCAGTCGTGTGCGCAATCAGGATACCTCCAATTTTGATATTCACGACCGCGTGAATTACTCGGTCAAAAAATCCCAGCTTAAGATCAATGAGGATCGTACCATCGTGAAGCTGAAGCTCACGGTTGATACGCACTACGGTTCCGTGATGGATTACTTTGAGATCTTCATGCAGCGCATGATCCTCTGCCGCAAGGCAGCGGAAAAGCTCGGCTTGCAGTTTAAGCTGATCATCAACGAGCAGCAGTTGATATAATTACGCTGTGTCCAAATCTCGATAGGGATACAGACGCATCCATTTGTTCTGTTCCTGATCAAAGCGCACGGAGCTTCTGTGTGAGGAGAGCAGACGCACGATGTCATAGACATCCACCCAGATCTCGGAATCGCATTCTTTTTGACTTTCCTCAAAGACGAGCTGCATACCGAAATGCAAATGCACGGTGTCGATGTTGTTGACATTTTCTTTCGCGCTGTAGCCCGTTCTGCCCATGAAGCCGATCACATCCCCCGCGCACACATGCTGCCCGACCTCCAAGCCCTCAACATAGGGCGCGTCCTTGCGCAGATGGGCGTAGTAATAGTAGCGTAAACGGTCGTCAGAGCGGATGCCGATCCGCCAGCCGCCGTACTGATTCCAACCCAACGCCTCGACCGTGCCGGATTCCACGGCGATGATTGGCGTCCCCAGCGCACCCATCAGATCGTTGCCGAGATGCCTGCGGGCAAAGCCGTAGGTACGGCGGTTGCCAAAGTCCGCATAATGCGAATAGCCGTAGCCTGCGGCGATGGGGGAGAAGGCTTTCAGTCCGTAAGCAGGGATCCACTCCCGCTCGCCGGTCTCCTTGTTTGTGACCTCAATGGCATAGCTGCCGACCAAGCCGCCGAGCACGGCCTCATAGGCGCGGTGATAGTAGGCAAAGTATTTATACTGTGATCCGAGCAGCTCCTGCGGGGATTTGTCCTTGCGGAGCTGCTCCGCTGCTTCGTTGACACCCTTCACGGTGATTCCGTTGCCGCCGACCTTCACCGCCGCCAACGCGAGGATGTCGATCCAATCCAGCGGCTTTTCCTCCCCCTGCGAGGCAATGTCAATGTCCAGCGCCCGTTGCAAAGCGGGATAATCCACATTGAATTCGACCCAGTGCAGCACCTCGTCTTCGGCAAAGACTTGCGGCGCAAGCAGAAAAATCGACAAAATACATAAAAATATCCTCTTTTTCACAAGCTACACCTCGAACGGTAGTCTGCGAAAAAGAGGATGATTTTATTCGGTCGGCTGTGCGTCAAATTCTGCATGATACGGCGCAGCGTGCGTCAGCACGATGCGAGTGTGCGCAGCACACGGGATTCTTGATGAAAGAATTGAATCAAGAAGCAGCATCAGAAATTACAAGTACAGTGCAGCTTTCAAGGTCATAAAGCTCGGCGGGGTAATAGACCGCCGTTTCATAGACACCGACACAGTTGTTAAAAATGGAGGAGAACTGCGCATAGCTGACAAGATATTTTGTAATTGTCAGTGAAGAATCTTGCTGCGGCGACAGCGCAGAAAGCAGACGGGTATACAGGCTGTTGGCTTCGTCAGAGGAGGTCGGAACACTTTCCTCGGAAGGTGAAAGACCGTACAATAGCGAAAGCTCCTCCGCTTGTGCGCCCCGGATCACCAGCAGGGGAGAGGCTGCTTCCGAAGCTGTAAGACCGGACGGCAAGCGATGGTTCGTTCCGGTATCCTCGGCGCTCTCGGAATTGTTGAGAAGCTCGCCGCCTGCGTCATAGCTGAGAGAGGGAAGCGTAAGCAAGGATTCGGCGGCTTCCGTGGCGGTCAGGGAGTTTCCTTTTTCGGTGACGGATTCTGCGGACGGCGCGGCAACGGTATCCGGCGCATTCGCCCCGTGATCCCAAGAGATGCCATAGCGCTCCGCCTGATCGGCGGTCATTGCATCGTTTTGCAAGAGGAAGTCTGCCTCCTCCGACCGATCCCCTGAAGCGCTTTGTCCGTTTCCGGCATCGGAATAGGCAGCATCTGCGCTGCTTTCCTGCTTTAGAGAGGGCAGCTTCAGATCGCCGAAGAAAACAAGCGCGAGCAGCGCTGCGGCAGCAAATCCGACGGCGCAAACGGAGCGGACGGTACGGTGCAGCGCTTTCTTTCGCTTCGGCTCATTACGCACCTGTGTCATAATACGGGCGGCGAGATCTGCGGGCGGTTCGGTTTTGCTCGAAAGAAGCATCGCGTCGGTTTGCTCCAACTGCGCGAGCAGTGTGCGGCATTGCTTGCAGGAGGCAAGATGCTTTTGCAGACGAGACTCTGCCGCTTCGCTGTTTGCTCCGTCAAGATGCCCGCTGAGCAGAGGGAGATATTCGTTACAGTTCACCACCGCGACCTCCTTTCCGTTTCTGCTGGTTTGACGGATTTGCTTCTGTTTTGTTCCCTGTTTGTAAAAGTTTTTTTCGTAGGCTTTCTCTTGCGCGTGCCAGACGGGATTTGACAGTTCCCTCCTTGATGTTTAAAACAGCAGCAATTTCGGTATAGCTCAGGTCGTTTACGACGCGCAAGGTTAAAATGCGGCGCTGCTCCGGGTCGAGCTGCTCCATTGCGGCGCCGAGGCGTGCGTTCTCTTCATTTGTCAGCAGGGAGGCCTCCGGCGTCGGGGCGGGATCGGGCAGGTCGAGAAGCTGCGACTCGCCGCTCTCGTCCTCCACCGTCAGCGAAAGCTCGCGCCGCCGCTTGGCACTGCGCAGAAAGTCTAAACAGGTATTGTAGGCGAGACGGTAAAGCCAAGTGGAGAAAGCTGCCTCAAAGTGAAAGCTTTCAAGATTGCGCCAAGCCTTCAGAAAGGACTCCTGCGTCATGTCGGCGGCATCCTCGGGATTCCCGGTGATGCGCAGGCAGAGATTATAGATCGGGTTCTGATATTGCAGAACAAGCTGCTCGAACGCCTCCGCGCTGCCGGCAACGGCTTTTTTTATGATTTTTTTCTCTTCGATGTCGATCACCCCTTATGCCAGATCGCGGCATATCGCCTTCACAACAGACTCGACCTCCTGTGCGTCGGAGAGGTGAGAAATCTGTTCTTTATAATACGCACTGTGCGCAACACCGCGCAGATACCATGCAAGGTGTTTTCGCGCCTCCAAACAGGCAATGTGCTCGCCCTTGTCCTCCAACGCCAAATGAAACTGCCGCAGAGCGACTGCCATGCGTGCTTGCAGCGGAGGGCGTTCGGGGATCGTTTCGCCTGCGAGCGCTGCCATGACCTGCGCAAACAGCCACGGGTCGCCGAAGCTGCCGCGCCCGAGCATAAAGAGAGACGCGCCACTGTGCATTTTGCAGCGCAAGGCGTCCTCGGGGGAGAAAATATCTCCGTTGGCGATCACGGGGATGGATACCGCCCGCACGACCTTGCCGATCTCGTCCCAGTCCGCTTTTCCGGAATAGAGCATCGTCTTGGTGCGCCCGTGGACGGCGATAGCGTCCGCGCCTGCCTGCTCCAGCGCCTGTGCCATTTCAACGGCACGGATGCTGCCCTTGTCCCAGCCGAGACGGGTCTTGACCGTGACGGGAACGGAGACCGCAGCTTTCACGGCGCGGACGATCTCACACGCCAGCGGAATGTCCCGCATCAGGGCGCTGCCGTCGCCATTGTTCGCAATCTTCGGCATGGGACAGCCCATATTGATATCCAAAAAATCACATCCGCTGTGTGCAAGCGCCAAAACCGCTGCCTGCGCCATCATCTGTGGGTCGTTTCCGAAAATCTGTGCGCCGCAGAGAGCGTTTTCGTTTTTACGCAGCAGGGAGAGACTTTTTTTGTCCTGATAGACCAAGGCACGGGAGGAGACCATCTCGGTGACGGTGACTGCCGCGCCGAGGTCTGCGCAGACCATACGGAACGCATAGTCCGTCACACCTGCCATCGGCGCGAGAAAGAGCGGAGAGGTGAGCGTATGACCGAGAAATTGCATGAAAAGTACCACCTTTGCCTTGCGGAGAAATGTCTTTAAAAGCTATTATACTAAATTGCAGGCGGATATGCAAGTCACACGAAGAAAGATGACGAATTTGTCATTTTGCATTCGAAGCGCCTCCACCCAATCGGCGCTGTCGTGCAGAGCGTGGACATGCCATGACCCGGCGCAGGAACTGCTGATTGCGCACAAGCTCCCTCCTCCATGTCATTGCGAGGGCGCTTGCGCCCGTGGCAATCTCGTGCAGAAGCTACCCACTGCATACAAATCTGTTCCCACCCGCACCGTATGCCGCTTACGCGGCCGGCTGGGACATGCCCCTACCGGTGTAGGAACAACCGACTGCGTACAAATCTGTTCCCCCGTACCGTCTGCCGCATACGCGGACGGCACGCCGAGTCGTCGTGCCCTACGACCGAGGAACGCACCACCGTAGGGCGGGGACATGTCCCCGCCGGTGCAGGAACTGCCGAGTGCGTACAGATCCGTTCCTCCGTACCGTCTGCCGCTTACGCGGACGACACGCCGAGTTGTCGTGCCCTACGACCGAGGAACGCACTTCCACCGTAGGGCGCGACCACCGGGCG
>CAMAEX010000144.1:0-5149 GCA_945832065.1 uncultured Clostridia bacterium
AGCAGTCAATATGTTTTCTTTGGCGTACACTACCACTTCGGAAACACCTTCTATCTGCATCATTCTTAGCTCCAGCTCTTCGGGAGATACATTTTCTCCATTGGACAGGATAATCAGATTCTTTTTTCGACCTGTGATATAGAGATAACCATTTTTATCCAGTCTGCCTAAATCCCCGGTTTTGTACCATACCCCATCAAACGCCTCCCTGTTCGATGCTTCATCGTTATAGTATCCGCGCATCACGATCGGTCCGGATACCCATATTTCTCCCGCTGCGATTTTGACCTTGCAGCCGGTCACGACCTGCCCCACAGAATCAGCCTTCCATTTCCTGTCCGTGTTGCAGGCAACCACCGGTCCGCATTCGGTTACGCCGTATCCTTGCACGATAGTAATCCCCATAGCGCTAAAATCCGTCACAAGGCTTGGTTTTAAATATGCGCCTCCAACCACCAGCAGTTCGAGCTTACCCCCCAACTCTTTCAACACAGTTGAAAACAGCTTGCGCTCGATGTGAATATGGAGCCGTTGCAGAAACTTGCTCAGCTTTAACGCCATATGTAAGACTTTCTCTTTCCCGGACCTTTTGACAGCAATCCAAATGCTTTTATAAAGCATTTCTACTACCATCGGGACGGCGATCATGCACTCCGGGTGAAAAACATTCAGATTGCGTTGGATATTTCGGAGGCTATCATTGATACAGATCGTAACCCCGGAACAAAAAGGTGTTAACATTCCCGCTGTGATCTCTAAAGTATGATGAATGGGGAGGATCGAGAGTGTTTTCTTTTCCGGTGTGAGAGCTACATAGCTGCTTCCATTCATAGCGTTCCAAGCAAGGTTGTCATGCGTAAGGACACAGCCCTTATAGCTGCCGGTCGTTCCGGAAGTAAAAACGATCTCAGCGACATCCTGCGGGAGAACTTTGTTAATCCATGTGGGCTTTTCCGCATTTTTTTGCTCCTGAATACCCAGGTCAAAGCTCATGTTTCCTAAATTCTGTCCATTCATACAGATATAATTGATTTGTGGGCATTTATCTTGCATTGCTGCTATCATGCCGGCACAGCTCGCATCAAACACTAAAACCGACACATCCGCCTGCTTCAACAGAAAAGCAATATCGTCTTCACTTAAAAGCCTGTCAACGGGGACAGCGACAAAGCCTGCGGAAACAGCGCCCGCCCATGCCACCATCCAAAGATAGCTTGTATTACCGATGATTGCAATATGATCTTGTGGAGAACAACAGGTTGCAAAGAATCGCCCTGCACATTGCACATCAAGCAGGAATT
The DNA here is from genome assembly GCA_945832065.1 of uncultured Clostridia bacterium. Taxonomy (GTDB): domain Bacteria; phylum Bacillota; class Clostridia; order Oscillospirales; family Oscillospiraceae; genus JAZOXB01. The sequence goes on from CAMAEX010000144.1 coordinate 1,302, forward strand.
CGCCATATGTTTTAGACACAATCTGCACGCCTTGGTAAAAGCGGAAAGCATCATGATCGTGGTATGTATGTCCAGCCCAGTCGATCAGCTCCTGAATGGTATGAAACTCATGTTTGAATTCGTGGAATGGATACTGCGGTGCTATCATTCTCTCATCTCCTAAATGTTTTTTCTTTATACCTGCATTACCTCTCACCGTCTATACGCGATCGTTTACCTATATATAGGTAATAATACGAATATTACTGCGTATTTGGCAAGAAGTCAACTACATAAAGGTAATTTTTGTTTGAACGCCTGTTATCATAATTTTAGCCGCACAAGGGTATGATTTGACACAGGGGTAGCATATGACATATTCATCTTTATTCGCGCTGCGCATTCGCCGACTTTGCAGCCAACATGGAATTACGATCAACAAGCTGGCAACGATGAGCGGATTAAAGCAATCCACCATTGATAACATCATCCGTGGTACAAGCAAGAATCCCACAGTTCGAACGCTGCATATCATTGCAGGCACATTCGGCATGACCTTGAGTGAGTTTTTAGATTTTCCCGAGTTAAACGAGTATTCTGCAGATGATGAGGAGGAAGATTAACACCGTTCGACGAGTTAAGGAAATGCAAGGAGGGATATGTTCTGCTGCTTTTTTGCAGATTACATCGTGAATATACTTCTCTTATTGGGAATGCAGCGTCTTGTCTTGGTTTTCTTCACTGCATTGTATCCGCTCACAAAACTTATCCTAAAAAATCAATAGGGTCACGCTGTGATGAGTGATCTCCATATCCTTTTTCGGGCAGTCAAAGGTCTGCCCGAATTTTTTGTGTTTTGGGTTGCGATCGGGAGAAGTTTGTGGTAAAATATACGCTAATCTATGATAAACTAACCAATCATTCACGAAAAGGAGAGAATCGCCATGAAAACCATCCAAATTTCCGATTTGACGCTGCGTTTAAACGAGACGCAGAAATGCCCTGTTTCCAGCTTCCGCGAGAAGGTGGAAATTATGAAAGAGATGGATCGACTTTGCGTGGATGTGATTGAGACGACCTGCCGCAAGGAGCAGAAGGCGGACGCTCTGCTCCTGCATACCGCCGCTCCCCTGCTGCGTCACAGCGCCCTGAGCTGCGCCTGTGAATTGTCCACAGAGGGGATCGACGCCGCGTGGGACGCCATCAAAGCCGCCGCGAAGCCGCGTCTGCTGCTTTCCGTCCCGACCTCCAGTGTGCAGATGGAATACCTCTGCGGCTGCAAGCCGAAGATGCTTTTGGAAAAGATCCCCGCACTCGTCGCCCATGCCGCCGCGCTTTGCCCCGAGGTGGAGTTTGCCGCCGTGGACGCAACGCGCAGTGAGCCGGAATTCCTGCGTCAGGCAATCCAAGCGGCGATTGACGCGGGTGCAACCACCGTGACCGTCTGCGATACGGCTGGTGTCCTGCTGCCTGAGGAATTCAGTGACTTCCTTTGCAAGCTGCAGGAAGCCGTTCCCGCGCTGCAAAAGGTCTGTCTCGGCGCGGAGTGCTCGGACAAGATGCACATGGGCGCCGCCTGCATGGTCGCGGCGGTGCAGGCGGGCGCAACGCTGCTCAAGACCGCCATCGGCTCCGGGGAGCTGCTGCCCGTTTCCGCGTTTTCCGATATTTTGAAGCTGCGCGGCGATTCGCTCGAACTGAGCTGTGCGCTGAATTTTCCCGTATTGGAGCAGGCTTGCGGCAGGATCCGTGACATGCTCTCGGCAAAGCAAAGCGCGCGTTCCCCCTTCACCGCAGGCGTGCAGGCGCTCGACGAAGCCATTCTCCTGCATGCGGGAGACGACCGCGCAACCGTCGCCGCCTGTGTTTCCAAGTTGGGCTATGAGCTGAGCGAGGAGGATCTTGCGCGGGTGTATGAGAGCTTCCGCCGCATTTCCGAAAAGAAGGACATCGGCAGCCGCGAGCTGGATGCCATCGTCGCAAGCTCCGCGATGCAGGTCGCGCCGACCTACCGTCTGAAGACCTTTGTTGCCAACAGCAGCAATGTCATGAGCGCGACCGCGCAGATCGAGCTGGAGAAAAACGGCAAGCTTTTGCAGGGCATCAGCCTCGGCGACGGCCCCATCGACGCTGCGTTCCTCGCGATTGAAGGCATCGTCGGGCATCATTTCGACCTCGACGACTTCCAGATCCAATCCGTCACCGAGGGCCGCGAGGCCATGGGCGAGGCGCTGGTCAAGCTCCGCTCCAACGGCAAGCTCTACGCCGGACGCGGCATTTCCACCGACATCATCGGCGCGAGTATCCACGCGTACATCAGCGCGCTCAATAAAATCTGCTATGAGGAGGCGCAGGAATGAAGCTCTCCTTTTCCACCAATCACTGGGGCGAAAATAACATCAGAAGCTGTCTCGACATCGCCGCGGAATACGGCTTTTCGGGCGTGGAGCTGCACAGCCTCGACGACCTCGGCGGCGAAACGCCCGCTGCGGTCTACCACCGTCTGATCGCGCTCGGGCTAAGGATCCCCTGCGTCGATCTTTGCGCCGACATCGGCAATGCCGCGCAGAAGGATGCCGCCCTTGCGGAGCTGAAAGCCGTCCTTCCCGCCATGCAGGCGCTGCGCGTGACCTATCTGCGCCTGCGCGCCTCGGAGGGTGAAACTGCCGTCAATGCCACGAAGGACTTCCTGCGTGAGGCAGTCCCCGTTGCGGAGCGCGGCGGCATCGTCCTGCTCATCGAAACGGCAGGCGCGTTTGCCAACACCGAGACGCTGCGCAGCGTGCTCGGCAGCTTTGCCTCCGATGCTCTCGGTGCTCTGTGGGATCTCCACTATCCCTATCATGTCTGCGGAGAAAGCCCGGAGGACACCATCCGCAACCTCGGCGCGTATGTGCGCCATGTCCATATCAAGGACTCCACCGACGCAGGCACCTACTGCCTCGTCGGTGAGGGTGCGCTCCCGCTGGATGAATTCATCGACGCGCTGCGCTCGGTCAACTACGACGAGTTTGTCTCGCTGGAATGGGATCCCGCGTGGGCAGAAGAATATGCCGATATGGATCTGATCTTCACCCACTTTGTCAGCTTCATGTCGCGCTATTCCAACCTCTCCCGCGCCCGCAAGAGCCTCTATCACAGCCGCAGCGGCGCAGGCAGATTCGTCTGGAAAAAGGACGCGCTGATCGAAAAGACCTTCTCGCAGGTGCTGGACACAATGGTAGAGCAGTTCCCGGATCAGTACGCCATCAAATACACGACCCTTGATTACACCCGCACCTATGCGCAGTTCCGCGACGATGTGGACACCTTTGCCCGCGCCCTGATCGATATGGGCGTTCGCGCGGGCAGCCATGTGGCGGTCTGGGCGACGAACATCCCCCAGTGGTATATCGCCTTTTGGGCAGTGACCAAGCTCGGCGGCGTCCTGGTCACGGTGAACACCGCCTATAAAATCCACGAGGCGGAATACCTGCTCCGCCAGTCCGACACGCACACCCTCGTTATGGTCAGCGGCTACCGCGACTCCGACTATGCCTCGATCATCTCGGAGCTTTGCCCGGAGCTTGCCGATACGCGCCCGGGCGAGCCTCTGCGGAGCAAACGGCTGCCCTTCCTGCGCAATGTCATTACCGTCGGCTTCTCCATGCAGGGCGCAATGACATGGGAGCAGGCGATCAGCCGCAGCGCAAAGGTGCCGATTGAGGAGGTACAGCGCATGGCTGCCGCCGTCAATGTCCACGATGTGTGCAATATGCAGTACACCTCCGGTACGACGGGCTTCCCGAAGGGTGTCATGCTGACCCATTATAATATCGTCAACAACGGCAAGTGCATCGGCGACCGCATGGATCTGTCCACCGCCGACC
>CAMAEX010000145.1:0-5133 GCA_945832065.1 uncultured Clostridia bacterium
TGGTTGCGGAACTGAAGGCCATGAAGCTGCCGGAGGCCGCAAAGAAGATAGAGGCCGGCATTGAGGAAACGCTGACCTACTGCGACTTTCCCTCCGAGCATTGGACAAAGATCCGAACCAACAATGTGATCGAGCGGATGAACCGGGAGATCCGGCGCAGGACGAGGGTAGTCGGCGCTTTCCCGGACGGAAATTCGGCGTTGATGCTGGTCTGCGCCCGGCTGCGTCATGTGGCAGGGACGCAATGGGGCAGCAAGAAGTACATGAGCATGAAGCATCTGGACGCCCTGGAGGACGAGCTTCAGGCCGGGTGATAGCAGCCAGTCCGCAAAGCGTCAAGGGCAAGACGAGCGGCGTACCGCCGCCCTTGACCCTTTGCGCCCTGCCCGCTAAATAGTAACCAAGGGGCGGTTAAGCCGCCCCCTGTAATAGATTTCTACCAGATACCAAAGCAAATTTGCGCATAACTCTTGACACTACCAACCGTTATTATATTGGGAGGGAAGGTTTATGAAGAATCCGCATTTTAAAAGAAGAGGAATTTTGGCTTTGGCTGTATGCGACTGCCCACGGTAGGCAGCGTGGTGGATTACGAGGAAACCTATAAAATGGTGGATGCATTTCTGAATGCAGTCTTCAACCATTTCGACACTGCTCATGGTTACTTCGATGGAAAGGGCGAGATCGCTCTGCGGGAGTACCTGACTCCCGGTATCCCCGTGAGAGCTTCATCCTGACCAACAAGCTGTCTACCCATTTTTTTCAGAAGAAAACCGCTGCGCTTGCGTTGACAAAAATCCATATACCTGTTACAATAACAGCATTAAGATAAATCTGCCGGATCGCATCGGACGATGAAGGGCTTTGAAACGATTTCTCTTTTCACAGTGAAAGGAATCGTGCGCTCTTTTGCCTATGCGCCCGGCCTTTATTTTTATCGAGACAGAAAGGAAAGCACTCTTGAAAAAGTTGATTTGTTGTTTGATACTGAGCTTTCTGCTCCTGAACGGCTGCGGCACCTCGAACGATGAGGTGGCGTCAGAAACGGTATCGGAAACGGGTGTAACCTTTACCGATGATCTCGGACGTCAAGTGACGGTAGACCACCCAAAGCGGGTGGCTTGCCTGATCGCCAGCTTTGCGGATATCTGGTGTCTTGCGGGCGGCGCGGAGCAGATTGTTGCAGCAACGGATGCCACATGGACCTATTATGATCTGCCGCTGCGGGACGATGTCGTGCATTTGGGCGCAGCGAAGGAGCTGAATCTTGAACAGCTCCTTGCCTGTGAGCCGGATCTTGTCTTGGCGAGCTGCGGCACGGATCGCAATGTCGCGCTTGAGGAGACCTTTGATCAAATGGGTATCAACGTCGCTTACTTCTCCGTGAACAGCTTTGAGGATTACCTGCGGATGCTGAAGGTCTGCACACAGATCGCGGGAAATGCGGAAAACTACGAAACCTACGGCATTGCCGTGCAGACGCAGGTGGAAAATGCGCTGCTTCGCGCGGACGGCACACGACCGAGTGTGCTGTATATCCGCGCGACAGGAAGCTCCTGCAAGGTAAAGAACAGCGAGGGAAGCGTTTTAGGGGAAATGTTGGCTGCGTTGGACTGCGAGAACATTGCAGACAGAGATAACAGCCTGCTGGAGCAGCTCAGTATGGAGGAAATTTTGCTTGCCGATCCGGACTATATCTTTGTCGTCCTGCAAAGCGCAGATCCGACTGAGGCGCAGGAGGTCTTGGAGATGACACTTCTGCGCAATCCCGCTTGGGAAAGTCTGACCGCCGTGCGGGAGGGGCGCTATTATGTTATGGATCCGAATCTCTATAATCTGAAACCGAACGCTCGATGGGGGGAAGCCTATGAACAGCTCGCAGATATTCTCTACCCCGCGCAGTAAGGGTGGCTTCTTGGCGGGCTTATGCATTTTGACGATGGCTGCGGCGGCGCTCAGTCTGTGGATCGGCTCGGTGCAGCTGTCCCCGATGCAGGTGCTAAACGCGCTTTTCGGACATGATCCAAGTTCGCCCGCTGCGCGCATTGTGCTTTATACCCGGCTGCCTCGCACCTGTGCAGCACTATTGGCGGGTGCAGCGCTGGCGGTCTCCGGTGTCGTGATCCAAACGGTGCTGAACAATCCGCTTGCTTCGCCGAGTATCATCGGCGTCAATTCCGGCGCGGGTTTGACTGTGGCTGTTGTGTGCGCCGCGGCGCCGCTGGCACAGAAATATACCCCAATTGTAGCATTTGCCGGAGCGCTGGCAGGCGTCCTGTTGGTGACAGGGTTGTCTCGCCGCAACGGTGCCGCTCGAACGACGGTAGTGCTTGCGGGTGTTGCTGTTTCCGCCCTGTTCAGCGCAGGCATTGACGCAGTGGTAACACTGGTGCCCGAGGCATTGAACGGTATTTCAGACTTTCGCATCGGCGGCTTTACGGGGGTCACGATGAAGCAGCTTGCGCCGGCAGCCGGGATGATCTTGGTCAGTTTGGTGATCGTTTTCTCCCTGTCGCAGCAGTTGGAGCTTCTCGGCTTGGGGGGCGATACTGCGCAGAGTCTTGGGCTTTCCGTGCAGCCAATGCGGATTCTTCTCCTGATCTTAGCTGCAGCGCTGGCGGGTGCGGCAGTGAGCTTTTCCGGACTTTTAAGCTTCGTCGGTCTGATCGTTCCGCACACCATGCGGCGCTTTTGGGGAGAGGACAGTTTGCCGCTGCTTGTATCTTCGGCGTTGGGCGGTGCGCTCTTTGTTACGGTGTGCGATCTCTTGGCAAGAGTGCTGTTCGCGCCGTTTGAGCTGCCCGTCGGCATCGTGCTGGCGTTCGCAGGCGCGCCCTTTTTCCTGTGGCTATTGTTTCGGCAGAGAGGAGGCCGCGCATGATCCAATTAAAGAATCTTTCCGCGGGCTATAGCGGAACAGCTGTCGTGAAAAATGTATCGTTGGATTTTCTGCCGGGGGAAGTGCTGGTGCTCCTCGGTCCCAACGGCAGCGGAAAGTCAACCCTGTTAAAGGCTGCGCTGGGGCTGCTGCCGGCAATGGAAGGTGAGATTTTGTATGATGGAACGGAGCTGCGCAGGATGAAGAGGAAGGAAATTGCGCAGAAGGCAGCATTTCTGACGCAAAGCCGCAACACACCGTCCATTCAAGCACTGCGTATGGTGCTGCATGGCAGATTCCCGTATCTATCCTATCCGAGACACTACGGTAAGCGGGACTATGCCATTGCACGCACTGCAATGGACGCGACGGGAAGCAGAGAACATGAGGATACCGATATTACCTGCCTCAGCGGCGGACAGCGGCAGAGCGTATACTTGGCAATGGCGCTGGCGCAGGAGACACAGACGATCTTTATGGACGAACCCACCACTTATTTGGATATCAACCGCCAGTTACAGATCCTGCATACGGCGCACAAGCTTGCAAAAGCAGGGAGAGCGGTCGTGCTGGTATTGCACGATCTTCCGCTGGCGCTGCGGGAGGCGGATCGTATAGCGGTTTTTGAGCGGGGCAGTCTGCTTTGTTGCGACACGGCGGAAGCCGTATTCGAAAGCAGCGTGGCTGAAAGAGTGTTCGGCGTGGGTGTACATCGCTTCGACACGCCCCACGGCGCGCAGTATTATTGCACTTCAAAGGAGGCGTAGAGTATGCCCCGGTTTCCGATGTTCATTGAGCTGAAGGATCGCCCCGTCCTAATCGTCGGCGGCGGTAGGGTGGCACTGCGTAAGCTGCAAAAGCTGCTGCCTTATGGTGGAAGTCTGACGGTGGTCGCGCCAAGTATTTTGCCAGAGATTGAAGCACTTCCTCATGTTAAGCTGCGGCGGCGTGCTTTTCGAGCCGCAGACCTTCGCCCGCGTCCTGCAATGCTCATTGCCGCGACAGATGACGAGGCAGTCAACAGGGAGGTTGCAATGCTCTGTCAAAAACGGGATATTCCCGTGAATGTGGCGGACGAACCTTCCCAATGCAGTTTCTTCTTTCCCGCGCTTGTGCAGCAGGGCGAGTTCTCGGCAGGCATCTCGACCGGTGGCGCCAGCCCGACTGCAGCAGCTTTTTTTAAGGAAGAATTGCGGGAACTGCTGCCGGATAACTTGGACGAGATTCTTGCATGGCTGGAATCAATGCGCCCAAATCTGAAAAACAGGATACCGGAACAGCGCAAACGCGCGGATGTGTTCCGTGCTTTATTCAAAGCCTGCATGGCAAAGGGAGCACCGCTGACGCAGGAGGAGGCGGAAGCTTCCATTTACGGCGCACCGATGGGTAGCGTTGCCTTGGTGGGCGCGGGCTGCGGGAAAGCCGATCTTATCACGGTGCGCGGACTGCGTCTGCTGCGGCAGTGTCAGGCTGTAGTCTACGATGATCTGATCGACCCGGCGTTATTGCAAGCCGTGCCGGAATCCGCACAGCGGCTCTACATGGGCAAGCGGAGCGGTGCGCACGCGGCAGCGCAGGAGGAGATCAATAAAACACTGATAGACTTGGCGCGGTCCGGCTTGCGTGTGGTGCGCTTAAAGGGCGGCGATCCCTATCTATTCGGTAGAGGCGGTGAGGAGCTGCAAGCTCTGACCGCTGCGGGGATCCCGTGTCAGGAGGTTCCGGGGATCCCCTCTGCAATCGGTATCCCGGCAGAGGCAGGCATCCCCGTTACCCATCGTGGTTTAAGTCGGAGCGTACACATTGTCACAGCGCATACCGCAGACGCGCAGGACGGACTGCCTGAAGATTTTGACACTTTGGCAAAGCTCTCCGGTACACTTGTTTTTTTGATGGGCTTGCGGCAGCTGCCTGCAATTACTGCCCGTCTGATCGCGGCGGGGAAAAGCGGCAACACACCGGCAGCGGTGCTCTCCGGGGGCAATGCGCCATATCCGATGCAGGTGTGCGCACCGTTGCGTCAGATTGCGCAGAAGGCAAAAGATGCCGGCGTGCGTGCTCCTGCCGTGATCGTCATTGGAGAGGTGGCGGCAATGCATCTGTCTGCACGGCTGCAAGGCGTTCGAGTCGGTGTTACAGGGACGCGGGAGGTTGCGGAAAAGCAGCTGACTGCCCTGCACGCACTCGGCGCGGATGCAAATTGGGTGCTGCGGTTTGCCATAAGGGAGCTGCCGACGGAGCTTGATTGGAAAGCC
>CAMAEX010000146.1:0-5109 GCA_945832065.1 uncultured Clostridia bacterium
GGCAAGCAGGGCAAAGAGGTACCCACTTTGCTTTTCGGGCAATTTCCGCCGCCGCGAAAACTGCCCTCTGCTTGTCAGGGGCAGCGCCCCTGAAACCCTTTGAACACACATAAATGTGTGGCTGCGCGTTTCTGCGAAACGCTTTAGGAGCATGGCCGTTACTGGCGATCATGCTCCTGTTTCTTTTCCTCGCTGCGCTCATCCTTGCCCAGCATACGATCCACGTTCTGCTTGTGGAGCAGCAGCTCGCTCATCTCGTCGCGCGAACGCCGGTATTCGGCATACGCCGCCTTTTTTTCGGCAAGCAGCTTGGCATATTCCGCCTGCAAGCTCTTGACGGTGGGGAGCTTTTTCACGCCCAGCTCGTCAAAGGCGTTCTTCGCCGCCTTGTGCAGAAGGATGTCGCCATCATGCTCCGCAAGAAACTTTTTTGAGTAGCCCGCCTTGCGGTATCCGGCGTAAACATCGCGGGTCTTGGCGTAGTTGATGATATGCGTTTTCAGCACGGCGATCTCCGCCATGCGCGTCTCCGCCGCCTTGATCTGCGCGGACAGCGCGTGAAACTGCTCCGTCGCAGCGGCAGCTTTTTCTTCCAATTCCGCGTAATCCAGTAGCCCATGCTCCCGCAGATAATTGTAGGTCTGCGCCATCTGCTTGACGTTGAATACCTTCGCCCAGCGCTCGTAGCCCACGCCCTTTCCCGCTTGCAGCTTCGCCTCGATGTCGATGAGCAGCGTATTCTTTTTCCGCGTGGCCTGCGTCCGTTTTTTGCGCGGCGTATGCTCCTTTTCTCCGGCGAGGACGGCGCGCAGCTCGTCCTCCGAATAGCCGTTGATGGAAGAAAGACGGGCAAAGCCCTTTTTGCCGGGGTGGCGCAGGGACAGCGTATTCCCGCGCCGCCTGACCTCACATCCGCTGTCGCGCAGCAACTTCAAAAGCGCGTCAAAGCTGTCGGGCTTCTGCAAAAGCGCCGCGTCGATGAGGCCGCAGAGCAGCTCCCTATGGGTGGGCTTCGCGTTGTCGCCCAGCCACTTGCCGTAGTGATTTTTCCCGCGCTTCGGATCGGCGATTACGGAGAGCCGATGCTCGGTGCAGATGGCGTCGCTGAGCCGTGCGACCGCCCTGCCGGAGCCGAGAAAATCGCGGAACTTGTGCTTGCAGTCCAGCGTGGTGGAGTTCCAGATGATGTGATTGTGAATGTGCTTTTTGTCGGTGTGCGTGGCAACGAAAAAGGCGTGTCTGCCTTTAAGAAACCGCTCGGCAAACTCATAGCCCACGCGGTTCGCCTCCTCCGGTGTGATCTCTCCGGGCTTAAAGGACTGGCGCACCTGATAGGCGATCACGTCGTGCCGCTGCTCCCGCCCTGTGATGGTCTGGTACTGCCGCTTGGAGTAAAGAAACTCCGCGTCGGCGGTTTTCGGGTCGCATTCGTAGGCGGAGATCAGCTCGCCGCCCTGTGTCTTGTCTGGATTCTTGGAGTAGTCGATGCGGTCGGTCAGGCAGTCGGCAATCGTCTTGCCCTGATTAACGTGCATGGAAATGATGCGTGTGGTCGCCATGGACGCGGCCTCCTTTCCGGCATAATAATTGAGCTGCATCGGATGCCCGTCCGATGCAGCTCGCTTTCATGGAATGATTCAGTTTTCTGCGGCGCTCTCTGCCGCGTTGGTTGCGGCTTCCGTTATGCGCTGCGCTTTCAGCTCCGCGATTTTCTTCGTATCGACGAAGTGGGTGGAGTACCGCCGCTCGATGTCGGGGTCGCCGCTCTTGCTGAAGCGCAGACGGATCACCGGCTTATGCCCCTGCCCGGATTCCTTCTTGACCGCCCATTGCTTATATACGGTCACGGAGGGCTTGAGGCTGCTTTTCTGTGCGTATGCCCGTATCTCGCGCATGATGAAAGAGAGCTTGCGGAGGTTGACGGTGCAGACGCGCTCCAGATAATCAATGCGCCCGCGCCGCCAGTCCTCGTATTTCTCCTTCGGCAGTACGCCGATCTCCATCAGCACATCCACCGGCGCGGCATAGCCCCGGCGCTGACATTGATGATACACGGCGGAATGTACCTTGCCGGTCAGTTCGCGGTCAGTCATGCCCTGCGTCCCGAATCCGTAAGTCGTAGCTTCTGATTCCGGCTACGAGGCTTCTCCGGCTCTGTGTACTCAATTCTGCCGGCTTCTATGAGTTCACGCACGGCTTTGCTGATTGTGTTGTTGATCTTTGCATAACCTAACTCTTTTGCAATATCGGAAGCTGCTATGTCGCCCGTTTGCTCCAATATTTCTAAAATCAACTTTTTTATATCGAGAACATTTCTCCTTATCTTTGTTCTCATGGACTTTGTTTCAGTTTCCTTTTGATTCAAAAAAGAGCGCTGAACCGGAAGAATCACGGTAAGGTAGGTTCGTTCATCATCGGTTTCAAATATCGGAAGATCGGAGCCGTTTTGCCGCATAGCATGGAGAATAGTCGGGATGCCCGTGTTTCGACCTTCAACAAGTTTTAACTCCTTTAGGAAGTCTCCGATGCGGCGGTTGCGGTATCTTCGGGACACCATTTTGCGGTTGGCAATATCCTCTGATGGAATTGTTCTGTCCGGCCCGGGTAAGCTGGTGATTTCCATTCTGTCCGGCGTGACCGACACCGTGATTGGTTCGCCAATCTGATATGATTTATGGTATACGGCGTTGGATAGGGCTTCCTCCACTGCCGCATAGGGGTAGTTGTAAATGCGCTCTGCCTCCGCACGTCCGGGTACTTTTGTGACCTTTTCCTTGATGATATAATTCTGAATATAGCTGAGCGCATCACGAAGCTGACGATCCAGCGGCCCTGTAAAGACCTTTTCCGTCATGCCAATGCCTGTGGGATCGGGCTTATCGACAACCTCGATTCTGGCGTAGCCGAAAAAATCATCAGGTCGCTCGTTAAAAAACATCAGCCCAACATTCAGGGGCTTGCGCATCTCGCTCGGTCCGCCAATCAACCGCATATCAGAAGCCAAATCCGCAAGCGGACGCTTCAGGGAATCGCTGTAAAGATCGCTGCCCACGGCATAGAGATATTCCGAAATCAGGCTGGCGCGCATATCCTCCACATTGGCGGTCATGTTGGCGCGGTCATCGAAGGGAACATTGTTTGCAAGCATGATCAGCTCCTTTTCTTCAAGCTGGTTTGCACGGATCGTGTTGGAGAGCTTGCGGATATAGTACGCTTTTTCCGCCTTTGCGGATTTCTCTGTTGGAAACGCAATCGGACACTTGTAAGGGCGGGCGTCTCCACCCGGAATCCACAGCACAATGATGTCCGCCCCGGCAAAAGTAGTTTGCTCGACAACTGGAATATAGCGCGGCTCGATCAGATTGCATTTTTGAAGAAGCTCTTTGTTGATACGGTCAATGGAACTCTTTTCAAGCCCCTCTACCGGCAACTTCGGCATTCCGTTTTCCTCCTCGATGCCAATGATGATATAGCCTCCGCCCCAGTTATCTATGTCATTTGCAAACGCGCAGATGGAGTGCAAAATTGTCTCGGGATTCCAGTTGCGCTTGTATTCCACACGGGCATTTTCCACCACCCTGCGGTTGATAAGGTCGGTTATGTTGATTGGCAGAGCCATTGCGAAGCCTCCTTTGATACTCATTATCTTACTCATTAACTTACTCAATTACTTGCTCAATCATTATAAGTGAGTATCAACGCAAAAGCAAGAGATTCCGGTGATTTCATGAAAAAGTTACATCGCCCAATGTCTGAAGTCAAGTATGTCCTAACAATATTCGGCTGCTACGTTTGAACGGAAGTTTATGAACACTCCCCGTTAGCAAGCCTGTGTGTGCCTTAACATGACGAGGCTTTTCTGAAATTGCACAAAGACAGGTCTTTTCAAAAGGTTTTGTGCGTTTTCAGAAATATTTGTGTGTTCGTTGATACCCATCAACTTACTCATTAACTTACTCATTAACTTACCCATTTCCAGAAGTGAGTATCAACGCAAGGGGTATCAACCGTAAATCCTGTCCTGAATCGCGTAGCGCAGGACGTGGAGCTTTGCCAGAAGCCATGCCGCCAGCATGGGAAGCCCGTAGGGGCTTATGAGGAACGCGATCACCAGCAGCCCCACGCCGTAGCTGACGGAATCCACAAAGAGTATGAACAGACCGAAGAAGCCGAGAATGACGGCTGGGATGCAGAGGATGCCGCTGGACAGGCTGACAACGAACACGAAAAACCATGTGACGACGGCAAGCACCGCGAGGATGGGCGCAAAGAGGATTTTCAAAAGGAAACGCATATCAATATCCCTTCAGTTTTGTTTGTTTCTGCTTTCAGCATACAGGAAGCTGCCTTGCCCTGCAAGGATGCCGAACCGCAAAAAAAGCAGGGGCGGCTTACCTCGCAGCAAACCGCCCCGCATGGGATAAATACCCCTTTATTTGATGGCGGCAAGCCGGGACAGGATACCGCTTGCCGCCTGCCAGATCCGCTCCTGATTTTGGAGTATATCATCCATATCCGCAGCGTAAACGCGCCCTGTTTCATGCACCCGCCGCGTGAGCTGATTGAGGTTGTTGGAGGAATACCGCAGCAGCGACACCAGCTCCCGCAGCTCCGGCAGATCGAGCTTCACCACATAGCCGTCAATGGCCATTTTCCGAAGATATGCGCCCATGTTCGTCGTGCCGAGCTGCGCCATCTTCGTCTCGATCATCGCCCGTTCCTCCGGCGTCACACGGACTTTAAGCTGGATGTCCCGTTTCCGCTTCGCCATGTCACAGCTCCAAATCCTTCTTCTTTGCGACAGGCTGCTTCTGCTCCGCCGAAGCCTGTTGCAGCTTGGAGCGGACGGAGGGCTTCCGGCTGCGGAGCGGCTGTGTGCGGTCCTCCTCCTTGGAGATGACGGCAAACACGCCCTTGCGGTCCTTCAGGTTGGAGAGGGCGAGGGAACGGAAGGGCAGCAGCTTTTGCAGCGCCGCCGTGTCCTTCGCTCCGGCGCGCTCCATGAAGTCGCGGGACACCTCTGCCATGAAATGCGTCCCGCCGGGGCTGTTGGGCTGCACAGGCTCTTGCAGCTTGCCCAGCAGCCGCGCCGCCTCCGCTTTGATCTCG
>CAMAEX010000147.1:0-5108 GCA_945832065.1 uncultured Clostridia bacterium
GTCATCGAAGAAATGGCGGCATCTTTCGTACAGCGTTGCATCCACAAAATTGATGTCCGCGCTGCGGATTTTGTGGGACGGAAGGAAAACGTTCGGAATGTATGTTTTGCCTTCACGCCGGAAAGGAGCAACGAATGTGCCTGTGGCGGTCTTCACGATGTCTGCCGTGGTCATATTCGTTTCATACCTTGATTTTGAGAACGCGCCGGGTATATTTTCAAAAATGCCGTACAGATTGACCAGCCAGTCGATTGACTGCGCCGGAAGGAACTTCGGATTCGAGGCAAAGAAACCTCGGCGATCCTCCGGGCGAATTACCTGTACGCCGAGTTCTCCCGTCATATAATCGAGGACGTGCTTGTACTCTCTGTTCGTTTCCGTAAGGAACGTCGGAAGCCAGCAGTATTTGCCGCCGTCGTTTATCAGCTGAGTGAGCAGCTCGTCCGAAAAGACTGATACCAGTCTTTCCTGTCTTGCAATCTTTGCATATTTCGGATGAACATACTTGCCAGCCTTTGTAGGAATAACGGCGGTGCTTCGGAACAAATCCCGGACGGTTTCGTAAAGCGGGAGGAAGAGGCCGAACGTATCAAATCTGTCTTTGTCTATGGGCAGTGCCTTAACGAAGCTCATGTTCAGCCGTCCGTCTGCCTTCATTTCGAGAATGCTTTCCCGAAGCAGGATTGCCGTTTCTTTTGCCAGATAAACATTATCGGCATCATCCGACGGAATGCTGCTGCGGTTCGGAGTAGTACGGAACGGGCCCTGCACGATGAAATCCAGCTTGCTTTCTGTCTCGGTCGGGAAATACACAGAGACGTAGGGATTTGGTGCTTTTATGCATTGGTATACGCCGCGCTCTTCCTTTACCGGGAATGCTATATCTACGGTTCTGAGCGGGTATTTGTCCAGCTTGCGGGAAAACATCAAGTAGGAGATTATCTCCGCATCATCTGGATCGGCCTTTTCTTTTTCAGAAACGCCGAGTGCAGAAACGAGGGACGAATGATCATTGATTCTAACCTTTTCCAGAAGGTATTCGCCCGTTATGGGCTCTTCGTCCGTGTCTATCTCATATTCGATCGATTCGAGGTGCTTCATGAAGAGAAGCGTCGTTATTCCAAGGTTCTGCAACTTCCGGGCAAGAGTATCAATCAGCGCCGGAAGAGTTTTAAATCCAGAGAACGTATGACCGACCGCAAACGGAAAAACAAAACGCGTGGTGTATGGCCGTGGAATCGGTTCTTCAGGAATATCCTCCGGCCTTGTGAAGTCCTTGATTTCAACAGCAAACGGAACTGCGTCTCCCTCGATTTTTCCTGTATAACGCGAAGGATCACTATAGAGCAGAACGGTATCGCAGATGCCGAACACGGATTTGAAGCCAACGCCAAACTCGCCAATCTGATTCAGGTTATCCACCTTATCGGATTTGCCAATATCACAAAGCCCCTGAAGGTTTGCCGATGTAAATGGCTTGCCATCGTGCAGAACCTCCAGATGATCAGCATGCTGGATGAATTTGATGTCTTTGGCTTCTGCGTCTTCTGCGTTCTGCAGGAGCTCATATACAAAGTGCGACTTATCCGTATAAAGCTGAATGATGCGTTCCAATGCACGGCGCAGCATTCCGTCCTTATCCTGTGCTATCCTGACTCTGTCAGCAATGTTGCTCATGATTAACCCCTCTTGATCTCGATGATGCCGTTTGCAATCAGAGATGTGTGGATATCCGCGCGGGAAGCGCGGTCGTTAATTTCGCCAACTTTTATCTGATATTTTTCGGTAGCGGTGCCGAGCTCGCTCTGGTACATCCTGCGAATCTTCTCGTCGAATGCGTCACGGATTTTCTGCTCCAGCGTTCTCTTCCGGTTCCTGTAGTTACTGCTGATGCTCTCTATCTTATAGTTTGCAGTGCTCTGGATTCCGGCGAGATACGTCTCTTTTTCTCGCTGCCATAGAGCAATGTGCATACCGTCCAAGCCAGCCCACGTTCCCTTGTCAACAGTAATGCTGGTTGTGGAAGTATCCGCGTCCTGTAGGATATCCGTGAGCTCTGCCGCCAGCAGTTCGTTCTCGCAAATCGGCACGACGCGGAACATCGGGTTCAGCCCAACATAACTCCACGCGTAAATGGAGAACGGATATGTACCCTCCGGCAGTTCTTCGGAATAGTATTCCAAAAAGATATACGACACCTGACTGGTGGCGTAGTATTTGGCTGCCTGCTTGACCAGTGGATGCATGGGGGTAATGAAGAACGCCCGCCGTTCTCTCGACGCGGTCTCCGATGTAAATGTCAGCCGGTGCATCGGCTCGGAGCCCTTCAGGTAATTCTCCCATCTGCGCTTCAATGCCGATTTGATATTTGATAGCCTGCGGAAATCTTCAAGAAGCGTTAACCGAGCTTCACGGCTCAGACGAATCTGCTTGAGTTCAGATGCGCCGATGATGTACTGGCCTTCGCCGAGCCGGTCTCTCAAATAACGTTCAACAAGCCGCTGAATGCTGAGTGGCGAAATCCACGGGCTTTCTGCGTCCTTAATTTCCTTTGCTGCTGTGTAGTTTGAGAGATCGAAACCGAACAGCGCCCGCTCTTCATCTTCCAGCTTGCTGAGTTCCTGCATACGGCGGATTTCGTTATCCGCCATCTGCTCCAGCTTGCGACGTCGCTCTTCATCGGTCAAAGCGGTATTCACAGCGATCTGCTCGATCTGCGCACCGATTGCGCCGAGTACTTCTTCGCATTCGCCGATGCTGCGCTCGAATATGCCAATTCGCATCAGGCAGCGGGAGTAGATGTCCGCGTCCACGGTGTCCGCCGTGATAATGTTATAAATGTTGACCGCTTCGCTCTTCTGACCGCGACGGTCGATTCGACCGATACGTTGTTCAATGCGCATCGGGTTCCATGGCAGATCATAGTTGATCATGGTGTCGCAGAACTGGTAGTCCAAACCTTCTGAGCCTACCTCTGTGAAGAGCAGGATGTCCAGCGCATCCGGGTCTGCTTTGTCCAGCTCAAACCGCTCACGCAGTGCGCGACGGTCATCGTCCTTGACGCTGCCGTTGATCTGCGCGACGCGATAATTGCGGCTGCGCAGCTTCTTTTCCAGATAGGCAAGTGTATGCCGGAACGAGCTGAAGAGGATGATCTTGTTGTTTTCCAGCTTCTGCTTTTCGTCGATCACCGTGCAGATGCTATCGAACTTTGGGTCGTCTTCCGGCAGCAGATCTGCGAGCTCCAGCACATGATGAGCCAACGCCATCAATGTGGACGTGGCTTTTCCGTCCAGATCGTACTCATCCATGTCTACATCCGGGTCTTCAACCATCTGGTCAAAGCGCCGTGTGATCAGATCCCGGATGTGGGGCGCGAGCCCGAAGATGCAGCTTGCCGCCTGACGTCGAATCGTGCTCATCATGAAGGGAATGCAGCGCACATCGTGGAGCTTGGAAAGCGCTTCGTATTCAAATCTCAGCAGTTCGTTATGCAGGTCGTACTGCTGCGGGGTGAAGCTGGTTTCGACCGTGTAAGACCGGCGGATGCAGAAATCCTGAATATCCTTTCTGCGTGTCCGGTTCAGCATGGTGTTGAAGCTGTGGAGCGATTCCACATCGGAAACGAGTTTGACGCGTTCTTCGCGTGTAATGTCCGGCCTTGCCAGTCGTGCCAGAATGTCTGCGTACAGTGGATTCTTGGCAATGATATTTTCGCCCCACTGTGTGGATCGGACATTCTGCAGCTCGGCAATGGCAACTTCCTGCCATCCTTCGCCCGCTCCGCGTATCGCGTGGGAACACCTGTAAATGAATTCGTTGGGTCTGGCCATCATGCGGAACACGTCTTTGTCCATGATGACGTCCGGGCGCAGCAGATTCATCAGCGTGAAAAGGTCGTCATCGCTGGTCTGCAGCGGGGTGGCGGTCAGCATGATGACTGCATCCGCGTGCTCGCAGAAGTAGCGGACACACTTATATGCGTATGCCTTGTCTTTGTCCAGACTGCCGTTGCGGATATGATGCGCTTCGTCGATGATCACGAGATCAAAGTGCGGCGCGGGGTCGAGATTCAGAAGCCCGTACTGCTTACCTCTGCGGTGATCTTCGCCCTCATATACGCGGCTGTCCAAAATGGAATACGGAATGATGGCCTTGTTATAGCGTACCGGCCATTCTTCGTCTCGGTGGGTGTCGGATATGGCCTGCCGGAGGATTGCGCCGTCGAGCGGGATGAAATCCTCATCGAAGCGCTTCATTTCAAGCTCCCATTTCCGTTCTGCTACCAGCGGCTTCGGGCAGATGATCAGGATATTGTCCAGCTCGCTTCTGGCTTCCAGTTCCTTCACGATCAGGCCGGCTTCGATCGTTTTGCCGACACCGACACTGTCCGCGATCAGGATCTTCGGCTCATCCGATTTGATAAGCTTCAGAGCGGGGCGGAACTGATACGGCACGAAATCGATTCTTGCCGCGTTCAGCGAATATAGATTGCCCGCCGAAGGGTTGTTGATTTCGTATGCCGTCAGGTTACTTTGCAGTGTGCTCAAATCCACCCAGCTGTAGGACGGCGCGGAATCGATCTTCTGAATCTGTCCTTCATAGAAGGTTTTGATTTCGCCGTCGACGAACACTTCGTATCGCTTGGTGCCGCCGATGTCCGTGACAGAAAACACCATGCCTTTGGTATTTGGATCTCCGGTGAGATAGACGCGATCCTTTTCCTGAATGCCGCCCGTGCTTGTCTGCACCGGTTCCGGTGCTTTCACTTTGACCGGCTCGGTTTCAAAGACTGCGGAGAAATCGGCATTCTCAACTTCGCGCCGGAAATCTTCGATGCCCTGCGTGTATTTATTGGTTACCATCACGTTCTCAAAGAACGCCAGAATGGTATCCAGATCACGCAGCACGATATCCTTGTCGGCGATGGCTCCGGCAAGATGCGCCCAGTTGTTGCGCACCTTCACCATTTCCCGCACACACTGACGGTCGCGGGTAGGAAGATAGGCAAATGAACGCATGTCGTACCATGATTTGTCGGCAACACGAAGCATGGCTGCAAGATCAAGATCCTCCAGCTTCGAGTAGCCGTTTTCTGTCGCGTATTG
>CAMAEX010000148.1:0-5088 GCA_945832065.1 uncultured Clostridia bacterium
CTGCGCCTGAAGCTGCTGGAAAGCGGGCTTGTCCATACCGTGACGCTGAAGCAGACCGAGTGCCGCAAAAGGAACAAAAAATAGCCGCCGCTGTCTACCTATATCAGGTAGACAACGACGGCGAATGGGGAGAGATCAGATTTGACTTTGCAACCGGCACAGCGGAGATCGTCCGGCTGGCGGAGTGGGACACGATAAAGTCCAATGTCTTTGCAAGGACGGTGCTTCGGCACATCCAGAGCTTGCTGGAGGTGCGGCTGCTGAAAGAGACTGTTGTGATGTTTGACCAAGCATTGTGATCCTAAAAATTTATAATTATTATTCAAGCAATCGCTTGATTTATTTTGCGAAGTCTGATATCTTATTATAAGAAACACTGGATAATGCACAGAAATGGGGGGATTGTGTTTTGAGGGAAGAAAAGAAAGCCGAAAAGAGACAGGAGCTTGTAGGCGTCTGCCTTGACTGCTTTGTCGAAAAGGGGCTGACCGTTGCCACGACAAAGGACCTCTGCAAGGCGGCAAAGCTGCAAAACGGCGGCATCTACTATTACTTCTCCACCAAAGAGGAAATCGTTCTTGCCTGCGCAGAGGAAGCGATCAATCGAATTGAAAAAGGTGCGTTTGCCATCGTGTTTGAAGATATTAGTGACATCAAAAGCATGATGGATCATCTCGGTGATCTGGCGGATAAAATGTCGCCTACCATGCGCTTTCTGGTCAGCGTATGTGTGTCGCGCGAATACGGAGAAAAGGTAAAGCCTTCCCTTGTGCGGCTTGCGGCAAGATACCCTTATTACACGGGCAGGATTGCGGAGATCCTCGGCTGCACCGACAAAGAGGTTGCGCCGTTCGTTCATCTGTCGATCCTTGCCATCAACAATTATATGATCTTTGCCGAGCGAGCGCTGTTTGACCCACAGATCGAAGCGGTCAAAAAAGAGCTTTCAAGGCTTGCAGAAAGAAAGGGGCGGAATGATCGATAGTTTACCATAAAGAGAAAATCACAAACGACTTCATAGTCAATCCATGCGCACAAACCGTTCCGTGGAGATGACCAAAGCAGAAAAGAATCATAGGAGGACAACATGAAAAAGATATTTGCAATTCTACTATCGCTGCTTACGCTGCTTTCCTGCGGGCTTCTTTCCGCCTGCTCTGCCAAAAAAACGCAGCCGGATACACCGGATACTGAAACCGTGTGGGAAACGGTCAGCGAGGCATACATCTATGCGTTCCCACTGGTGCTGACCGACGCAACCAAAACATTATCGACCAATACGGACGGAACCATGACTGGCCGTGCGCCCATCAATCAGTTCAACCATGCACAAAAGCTGGCGGACGCCTCTTTCCGCACCGTTGTGACGCCGAACGTCGATACCGTCTACTCTCAGGCGTGGCTTGACATCAGTGAAGAGCCTATGATCTTCGTTCTGCCGGAAACGGATCGCTTCTGCAACATACAGTTGCTGGATGCCTGGACGAACACTGCCGCCGTGCTGGACAAAGCGGGCGCTTATGCCATCGCGCTTCCCGGCTGGGAGGGCGAGCTGCCCGGCGGTGTGACGCGCGTGGACGTGCCCACCGCAACGGTGTGGTCGATCACCCGCACGGTGCTGTCCGGGAACGAGGATCTGCCCAATGTCTGTGCCATTCAGGAACAGATGCAGCTCCTGCCGCTTTCGGCTTATGTACAGGGAGGCGAGTATGCCGCACCGCAGGGAACATATAAAGAGGAAAATGACTTTGTTCCCGTGAGCAAGGTGCTTTCCATGACACCAGCAGAGTTTTTCAATACGGCGAACGCTCTGATGCAGGTCAACCCGCCCGCCGATGCGGATGAGGAACTGCTGAAGAAACTCTCCGCCATCAACGTGGGCGCGGGCAAGACCTTCGACGCCGCCCTCCTGGGCGAAGGAGCTGCCGAGCGCTGGACGCAGATGCTTCAGGGGCTTCGCGCCACGCTTGCCGCCGACGGCGCGAAGTATGCGCAGAAACTCGGTCAGTGGATCTATTACGGCAAGCCCATCGGCAACTTCGGCACGGAGTATACCTACCGCGCGATGGTAGCGCTGGTGGGGCTTGGCGCCAACACCGTGGACGTGGCGATCTATCCCAAGACAGCGGTGGATGAGACCGGCGCAGCGCTGACCGGAGAAAAGAAGTATACGCTCCACTTTGAAACCCTTCCTCCCACGCTGGAGGGCGGCTTCTGGTCCGTGACCGCCTACGGAGAGGATGATTTCCTCATTGACAATTCCATCGACCGCTACTGCATCAACGACCGCTCCGACTTCAAGCTGAATGCGGACGGCACATTGGATATTATCCTGTCCAAGGATGCACCGGAAGACACCTCTAACTGGCTGCCTGTTTCCGACGGGGAATTTCATCTGTTCATGCGGATCTATGTACCGGATATGACAGCACTGGATAGCTGGCAGCCACCTGTTATCCGCGAACAATAAGGAGATGGAAAAAGAATGGCTATGAAACGTATTGTAGCAATGCTTCTTACATCGGTACTATTGCTGTCCTGCGTCGGCTGTGCGCAGGATGGGCGCAAAGAGCCGGGTGCGGAAAAGGCAGACCTGGGTCTGACCGCCGAGGTCAAGCCCGCCACAGACTTTACGGCAAAGGCAAATGCCGCCGTCTACGATGAACTTGACTTCGATGATAAGCAGGAATATGAATTCGCCATCCGTGGACTGATCGACGCGCCGGAAACACTGGAACTAAAGGACGAGGATGGGACGATCCTCTGGAGTCAGGAAGCCTATGCGTTCCTGGACGATTATGAAAAAGCGCCTGACAGCGTAAATCCCAGCCTCTGGGAGAACACGAAGAACAACCATGCCTATGGTCTTTTTGAAGTGACGGATGGCATCTATCAGGTCCGCGGCTATGACATGGCAAATCTCACCGTTGTCAAGGGCGATACAGGCTGGATCGTCTTTGACACGCTGATGAGCGTGGAGTGCAGTCAGGCTGCCATGCAGCTGATCGAAAAGAATCTTGGTAAATTCCCGGTCAAGGCCGTCATCATCTCTCATTCCCACGCCGACCATTTTGGCGGCATCGCCGGCGTGATGGCGAAAGAGGATAAGGCAGACGAGACACTTTCTATTGAAGAACAGCTCGCCAGCGGCAAGATCCCCGTGATCACGCCTGTGGGCTTCACGGAGCACTCCGTGAAGGAAAATGTCTACGCCGGTAAGGGTATGGGCCGCCGCAGCAATTATCAGTATGGCATCCTTCTGACCCCCGGCGTGACCGGCAAGCTGGCGCAGGGCATCGGCATGGGACAGTCCACCGGAACGGTCTCGTTCATGACGCCCAGCTATGAAATTACGCAGTCCGGCGAAAAGCTGACGATCGACGGTGTGGAGCTGGAGTTCCAGCTCACACCGGGTACGGAAGCGCCCGCCGAAATGAACACGTGGCTGCCCCAGTACAAGGCGCTTTGGATGGCGGAAAACTGCACCGGCACGCTCCACAATCTCTACACGCTGCGCGGCGCGGAGGTGCGCGACGGCGCGGCATGGGCAAGCTATATCACCGAGGCCATTTCCCTTTACGGCAAGGACGCGGAGGTCACCTTCCAGTCCCACAACTGGCCGCACTGGGGAAACAACGTGGTGAACGACTACATGGTCAACACGGCTGCCGTGTATAAGTTCATCAACGACCAGACGCTGACCTATATCAATCAGGGCTACACCAGTGACGAGATCTCCAACATGATCGAGCTGCCGGAGGCGCTCAATAAAATCTGGTACACCCGCCAGTACTACGGGACGGTCGCCCACAACGCCAAGGCGGTCTACCAGAAGTTCATGGGCTGGTATGACAGCAACCCTGTCAACCTGAACCCCCTCATGCCAAGCGACAGCGCAAAAAAATGGGTGGAGTACCTGGGGGATGTTGACAAGGTCCTGCAAATGGCAAAGGCGGATTTTGACAAGGGTGAATATCAGTGGGTCGCCGAGGTCACAAACACCATCGTCTTTGCCGACCCGACGAACACCGACGCGCGGCTTCTGTGCGCCGATGCACTGGAGCAGCTGGGGTATCAGGCGGAGTCCGGCCCGTGGCGCAACGAATATCTGACCGCCGCGCAGGAGCTGCGCCATGGAAACGCCAATTTCACCGCTTCCACCAAATCTACCGGCGACATGGTCAAGGCCCTCTCCGCGCCCATGCTGTTTGACTATATGGCCATTGTCATGGACAAGCAAGCGCTGGCTGACCGCGACTTCACCATGAACGTGATCCTGCCTGACGTGGGCGAACAGCACATGCTCCGCGTGAAGAATGGTGTGCTGCTGGTCTATGCGGATACATTGTCTGATGATGCGGACGTGTCTATTACCTGCCCGAAGAATGCGCTGTTTGCGATCCTGACCAACAATCAGGAAACGGTTGCAAAGGCCGTCAAGGTCGAGGGCAGCGCAGAGCTGCTGACGCTGATGATGGAGAATATGAACCAGATCCCGATCACCGGGGCCAACCCCTTCAACATCATCGAGCCGTAACGGCTTCGCGGGGCGGTCCGTGGGAAGACCGCCCCGCTCGAGAGAAAACAGCAAGATGCTTTCAACGCAAATCAAAAGCTGTCTGTTTCTGTTGGAAACAGACAGCTTTTGCAGCCTTACGGTTGCCCTGCACACCCGAATCTGTCAGCCAACAGTAAAAATTAGAATTACTTCCTTATCACTGTTAAGCCAACGGTTTCAAGGCTTTTTCTTTTTGCTTTCACAAGTTTTTCACGAGTTACTTCTTTTTCACTGGATCTGCCCAAGCTATTATCTGACTGTGTGGCACGCTTTTCGGCCACCCTATGATCACATAATCGCCCCTATCTTTTCGATTGCGTTCTTCCGGCTCTCGTTGTCGGACTGAACGTAGATATAAGTGGTCTGTAAATTGCTGTGCCCCATTAAAAGCTGCACATCCTTTACGTCAATGCCGCGTCTGATTGCCTCGGTGGCGAACGTATGTCGGATGGCATGGAACTTCCGCTGAGGTACTCCGGCTCTTGCGAGCATCCGATTAAATGAGCGTCGAAGGTTTGAGTGCTCGATCA
>CAMAEX010000149.1:0-5054 GCA_945832065.1 uncultured Clostridia bacterium
TTGGTTTTGTGCGCCCTTTTTGGAATGGTACTTAAATTACAATGTTTCAACCTTTAAACCTCCTAAAATATCAGATCAAAATCACTTTTGCCAGTAAGCACAGACAAAGGGCGCAGAAGAAGCCGACGGTATATGCCGAATGTCCGCGTTCACTATAGCTCTGCCAAAGCCTGCCGAGGGAGAGCAGCAGCGGAATCGGCAGCAGATAGGCGCCGCCGAGCAGCCATGCGCACAGACAGAAAGGCAGAAGACAGAGAATGAACAGGCATCGCGTGTCGCGCAGCTTGAGCGTGCCGTGAAGCAGGGGAATCAGGGACGCCAGACCGGCAAGGAACACAAAGCCGTCTTCGATCATTACGCTTTGCAGCAGCGAACCGCTGCGGAACAGGGTAGTGAGTTTTTTGCCGAGGGTCGGCAGCATCTCACGATAGAAGCGGAAGGAGCGCAGAAGCTCCACGGGAGAGCCTTCCATACGGTGCGATAGGAGACAGTAGAGCAGCCACAGCAGGAGTGTTGCGAAAAGAAAGGCGAAAAACGTCAACAGCAGGGAGGAGACAAGCTTTTTACCACGCCGCTCACGGTTCCCTCCGCGCCAGCGCAGCACCTGCGTGATGAGATAGGCGGCGAGGTAGTAGGGCGCAAGCCACGCAGCCTGCCGACACAGCAGCAGCACCGGAGTATAGAGCAGACCGGCAGCGAGCAGCCAAAACGCGCGGAAAAACAGCGGCGCGTCATAGGGTGCGGACATCCATATGTACAGGCAAAGCAGGGAAGCAAAGAGCAGCGCGGTGGAAGCCGGGACGGCGTTTTGGGTAAAGCCTGCCAGCATCGCGCAGAGCAGTGCGGGCAGGGGCTTCCCGCCGAACATTATCCGAAGCAGCAGATACAGCACGAGCGCAGAAAATACGCTAAGAAGCACCTGCCAAATGAGCCTGGGCATACAGGACGAGAGGATCTGCAATGCATTGCTCTTCAGATGCAGCTTCAGAGAGAAAAAATAGTAGACGAAACGCAGCACGGCGGCGCAGACAGCGGTGAGCAGCGCCCAAAATATGTCTGCCCACCCCGGTTGCCGGATCTGCAAGGGTGCAAAATGCGGCGGATCCAGGCGCTTGATCCATTCTGTTGTTCCGCGGCGCGGACGTATCGCATGATAATACGCAGGGACAGACAGACTCAGCAGCACCGCACAGAGAACCAGCAGCACGAACAACACGACAGGGATATCAGTGAAAACGGCATGCACGAGCATGGTCTTACCTCCGATAGAAAGAGTTTTAAAGCCTGCTGTCTATAGTTTATCACAGCTTTATCCCACAAGCAACAAAAAAATCACCGTAAATGCGTTTGTCCGCGTCAGGCTGCGAAGCATTGCTTACCGCCGGCGGAGCTTGGACAGAAAAAACGCAGCGAGTAAGGAAGCGACGGTTGCAAATTCCGAAGCGATATGATACACTATCTTCACTCAACGGAGAGCTTCATGCCCCGGAGCGGCGGCGGACGGAACGGAGTTTGAAAAAGGAGGCGGCAGGGTTGAAATCCGATACCAAACAGACGATTCAAGCATCCTTTCGGACACTTTTGCTGGCAAAGTCTCTCGATAAAATCACCGTTCGCGATATCGTTGAGGACTGCGGGCTGACGCGAAATACCTTTTACTATCATTATGAGGATATCTATGATCTGTTCGACGATTATCTCGACACGCAGCTGCAAACGGCAATCGAAACGCTTCCCGCAGACAGCTCTTGGGACGCGCTGCTTTTAAAGCTGCTTGAGAGCGTCTGTGAGACACCGCAGATGGGCAGGCATATCTTCTTCTCCCGCAAGCGCGAGGCGATGCGCCAATATCTGCATAAGGTTCTGAGCGCTGTGATTGACCGCTATATCAGTGACAGTATGCAGGGCTTGCTGATCACTGCCGATGACCGCCGCCTGATTTGCGACACCTGCTGTCATGCCATTTACGGACTGATCGAGCAATCCCTCACAGGACCTGACGCCCCGCTGATGCGCGCGAGATTGCGCCGCGTTGCGCGGAGCTTTGACGGCGCGATCCGGCTGGCGCTGGAATACTGTGCCGACCATCCGATTGCCAAGGAGGAACTGCTATGAAACAGCATAATAGGATCGTGAGGAGTGCGAAGATATTAAACGTCATCTCGGCAGGGCTGATGTTTGTAACGGGGCTTTTGCTTTTGGTGATCCCCAACCTCGGAACGACCACCGCGCAGCGCATTTTGCTCGGCGTCCTGTTTGGACTGACGGGCGGGGCAAAGATCTTCGGATATTTTTCCAATGACCTCTACCGTTTGGCGTTCCAGTTTGACTTTGCCATCGGCGTTTACTGTGAGCTGCTGACCCTCCTGATTGCGCTGCTGCCCGAACGCGTGTTTGACGCGCTCCCGCTGCTGATCTCGGTCTATGTTACGCTGGACGCGCTTTTGAAGCTGCAAATGAGCTTCGACGCCAAGCGCTTCGGCATGAAAAGCTGGGTCGCGCTGTTTGTGACGGCGCTGCTCCTGTGCGGCGTGGGCGGCTTTGCGGTCGGCTCTACCATCGCAGAGCTGATGCGCTATGTCGCAACGGTGGGTATCGCGCTGATGGTGGACGGCTTGGAGAACGCATGGGTCACCGCGCATACCGTGCGCATCCGCGCCAAAAAGAAGAATGTCAGCGCGCATTTCGGCATTGAGGAGAAATGAGAGGGCAGGGAACGCACGCTTTGCGGGAATCCGTGGTCTGCGGCATCCCTGACACGCCGATGCAGGGATTCAGTAAATAGTGAACAGCGTAGGAGCGCTCTGCGTGGATCAAAAACGTGAAGGCTTCCTTTTCATGTCATTGCGAGCCGAGGAACGAGGCGTGGCAATCTCATGCAGGAAGTGCCTATCGCGTAGAGACTCGTTCCCCGTGCTGCCTGCCAATGCAGACATTAAAAAATATGAGCGTGCCGCGAAACTTTCTCTGTTTCGCGGCACACGCTTTTCCTCCCTGTATTGCGGGGCTGCCCGATCACATTGCAGCCGGCTCCATGCTTTTGAGCTGTAATTGCAGCTTGTCCGCAATGAGCGCGATAAATTCCGAATTCGTCGGCTTTCCCTTGGTGTTTGACACCGTGTAGCCGAAAAACCGTTGCAGCGTCTCTAAATCGCCGCGATCCCATGCGACTTCAATGGCGTGGCGGATCGCCCGCTCTACCCGTGAGGGTGTGGTCGCAAAGGTCTTCGCTACCTGCGGGTACAGAACCTTCGTGATCGCATTGATCACATCCATGTTGTTCACCGCGATGATGATCGCCTCGCGCAGATACTGATAGCCCTTGATATGCGCGGGAACGCCGATCTCATGGATCATCGAGGTGACCATTGCTTCGATGTTTGCCTCTTTGGTGCGCGCATAAGGGCTATGCGGAGCCAGACTGTCTCGCATCTCATCGAGCCGGTCGAGGACGGCGCGGCAGGTGCAGGGCTTGAGCAGCACATACTGTACGCCGAGAGATACCAGCAAATTCGACACAAACTCCGTCATGAAATCCGCGAGGACTAACGCCGTTGGCTTCTTTTCCAAGGCGTTTGCCGCTTTAATTACGGCTATCCCATCCGCTTGCGGCAGCATCATGTCAACAACAAGGAACTCCGCTTTCGCCTCCCGCAGAAGCTCCGTTGCGTGGACTCCGTCGTTTGCCGTTCCGACGACAGCGTACCGTTCGGACTGCTTTAAAACGGCGGCAAGCTTTTTTGTATATTCCTCGCTGCTGTTGGCAAGCAGAACGCGATACATATTTTCCATAAAACTCCTTCCTCCTCCAATAGAGTGTCCGTGTTTTCTACGGTAATATTAATTTAGCATACCATTCGATGTTTTGCAAGAAATTTTCATCAAAAATTAGTAATTTCTTTTTGACATTGCTCGACGAAATTCGTCATACGACAAAAATTGACAACTTCTCTGAATGTTCGCGCATATTATTCCGACCTTATGCAATCACCTTCGAGACAATGCTTCACCGAAAAGCAAAAATGCCGCAAAGCCACACGACAGCGTGGCTTTTGCGGCATTTTTTCATATACGGATTTTGCTTATTTTTTCAGCAAATCGCGGATCTCGGTGAGAAGCTTTTCCTCATTGCTCGGCTCCGGAGGGGGCGCAGGAGCTTCTTCCTCTTTCTTCTTTCCCAGCTCGCGCAGGCGATTCATGCCTTTTACCATCATGAAAATGACAAATGCGAGGATCAGAAAGCTGATCACGGCGGACAGAAAATCGCCGAAGCACAGGTAGTTCTCGACAACCTCGCCGGTCTCAGGGTTGATCTTGTCCCCAAAGAGAGACGGCAGGCGGATCTTCCAACTGGAAAAGTCAATGCTGCCTGTGAAGATCGAGATGATCGGCATAATGATATTGTTGGTGAAGGAGGTGACAAGATCCTTGAACACACCGCCGATGATTACGCCGATTGCCATGTCGAACATATTGCCCTTCACGGCAAATTCTTTGAATTCCTTCAGAAATTTGCTGCTCTTCTTGGCCATAATTTTTCTCCTTTCTTTCAAATTTTGGGGTATCGTAAAATACCTCGGTGAGCCGATCAAAACTCGCCGCTGTGAACTGCGTTTACTTTTGAATGATCTCCAATCCGCCGAGGTACTTGCGCAGAACCTCCGGCACGACGACCGACCCGTCGGCGCGCTGGTTCTGTTCGACCATCGCCGGGAAAATACGAGATGTCGCCAGACCAGAGCCGTTCAGCGTGTGGACAAACTCCGTCTTGCCCGTCGCCTCACGGCGGAAGCGGATGTTGCCCCGCCTTGCCTGATAGTCACGGGCGTTCGAAACCGAGGAGACCTCCTTATACCCGTTCATGGACGGGATTTGGATCTCTATGTCATAGGTTCGTGCCATGGATGCCGAGCAGTCGCCTGCGGCGAGCTTGACGGTGCGGAAGTGGAAGCCGAGATCGCGTACGATCGCCTCCGCCTTCCCAACCAGCTCCTCAAACGCCTCGTCGGACTTCTCGGGCAGGGTGTACTGGAACATCTCCACCTTGTTGAACT
>CAMAEX010000150.1:0-5010 GCA_945832065.1 uncultured Clostridia bacterium
AACAACTGCAAAGCCCAATTTTTCATATATATTCGCCGCAAAAATCGCGCCCTTGAGTGCTCCTGCCACAACCGTCGGTGCAAGGAAGAAGCCCTGATAGAATGCCGGCATCAGCCCGAGATTCGCGCCGACCTCCTGCCCCAAGCCGGGCGCGGAGAGACGGTAGGCGCAGCGCTCGACGCACTCCTTTTTGCCGCAGATATAGCCGCCGATGGGTGCCAGTCCGCCGCCGGGGTTCTTGATGAGGCTGCCGACCACCATGTCCGCGCCGACATCGCTCGGCTCGATGGTCTCGACGAATTCACCGTAGCAGTTATCCACCATGCAGATAATATCCGGCTTAATGGATTTCAGAAAAGCGATCAGCTCCCCGATCTGTTCGACGGAAAACGTCGGGCGCGTCGCATAGCCCTTGCTGCGCTGGATGGTGGCAAGCTTCGTCCTTTCGTTGACGGCGGCGCGGATGGCATCATAGTCAAAGGTGCCGTCCGGCTTCAGATCCGCCTGCCGGTAGGACACACCATATTCCTTGAGGGAGCATTTCGACTCGCGAATGCCGATCACTTCCTCGAGCGTGTCATACGGACTTCCAACGGGAGACAGCAGCTCGTCCCCGGGCAGCAGGTTTGCCGAAAGCGCCACCGTCAGCGCATGCGTGCCGCAGGTGATCTGCGGGCGGACAAGCGCCGCCTCGGTGTGGAAGGTGTCGGCATAGACGCGCTCTAAGTTGTCGCGTCCCACATCGTCGTAGCCGTAGCCCGTCGTCGCGGCAAAGCACGCAGCGCCGACGCGGTTTTTCTGCATCGCCGCAATGACCTTCGCCTGATTGTATTCCGCCACCGCATCGACCTTGCGGAAGCGCTCCTCCAATTCCTTCAGCACGCGCTCGCCGTAATCATAGACAGCCTCGGAAACCCCAAGCGCCGCATACATCTGTTTCATTCGTCTCTCTCCTTGTCCAAATTTTGAAAAATCCTTTGCGCCACATCATTCAGCACCTCGGGCTTTGTCACAAGGCTCCCGTTTTCCTCGTCCCCGAGAATGAGCAGCGTGTCCCCCGGGCGAATGCTGAAGACCTCGCGGGCATCCTTCGGGATGACGATCTGCCCCCGTTCTCCGACCTTTGCCGTGCCGAAAATATGCCGCCCGCGCGACCTTCCCAGCAGATGCTTACCTCCTGCCATTGCGATTCACCTTCATACTTTTCATATTTGTGCGATTTATTGTAGCCCCGCATTCCCCATTTGTCAACCGTTTTTTCATAAAATGTTCCCCCCGCCTTTCATTCACCTTTAATCTTCTGTAGGCCGGGGACACGTTCTGTTGAATCAGCGGCTCTGTCTGCGCAGGCAAAGCCCGCTTGCCAATCGCCTTGATTCTGCCACTCCTTTTTGCTCGCTTCTCCCGCCGCAGGCGGCGCTCGCAAACGTCCCCCCGCCGGTGCAGGCACAACCGATTGCGTACCTCAATTCATTCCTCTACCGCAAATTATACCGCCGGTTGAATTCTTTTTCTACAAATTCTACAATCAGTTGGTTGCCGCGCAGGCAGTCCTGTGATAAGATAATTGCAGAAGCCGTGAAGGGAGGAAAACCCCATGAACCTCAACCTGTCCGAAACGATCCGCCGCTTCCGCAAGGTGCGCGGCCTGACGCAGGAGCAATTGGCAGAGGCGCTTGATGTCTCCGTCGGTGCCGTATCAAAATGGGAGCTTGGCAGCTCCATGCCCGACCTGTGCCGTCTGGTGGAAATGGCAGAATTTTTTGAGACCTCGGTCGATGCGCTGCTTGGCTACAAGCTGCAAGGCGGCGGGGCGGAAAAGAGCTTAGCAGAGATCAAGCGCTGCCGTGCAGAAAAGGCGAAGGAGCAAGGGCAAGCGGCTGCCGAAAAGGCGCTGCGCCAATATCCGAACAGCTTTGACATTGTCTACCAATGCGCGGTTTTTTACCGGCTGATCGGCACGGAGCAGGGCGACCGGGTTTTTTTGCAGAGGGCGCTGAGCCTGTATGAACGCGCCATCCCCCTGCTTCCGCAAAACACCGATCGGGAGATCAGCCTGTTCAACCTGCAAAATGCCGTTGCGCAGATCTATCAGGCGCTCGGCGACAGCGAGACCGCCCTGCGGAAGCTGCGTGAATGCAATTTTGACCGCCACAACGATGGCAGCATCGGCTTCATTCTGGCGCAGAGCGGCAGGGCGGAAGAGGCGCTTCCCTATCTGTCCGATGCCCTTGCCGCGCAGTTGGTAAATCTGTTCCAGCTTTGCATCGGCTTTGTCAACGCCCTGCCCGCCACAGGGCGGAAGAGTGAGGCGCTGGAGCTTGCTCTTTGTGTGCTTGACTTGTTCGAGCGCGTCAAACTGACGGAGCGCGCGACCTATTTCAGCAAACTGACGGCAGTACTTCTCGCGACATGTGCCCTGTTCGTTGACGAGACGGAGGAACGGCGAACGTATCTGCGCCGTTCCGCTGCCGAGGCAAAGCGCTTTGATACCGCGCCGGACTATACCTTTGAAGCGTTTCGGTTTTACTACGGAAACCGGCACAACACTGCCTTTGACGACATCGGCATCAGCGCGACGGAGGCGATCCGACACGCTGTCATGCAGGATGCCGCCCTTTATTCAGAATGGGAGAGGCTACAACATGAAACAGACGAAACCTGACCGCAAAACCTTCCTGAAGCAATTCTACCATAAAAACCACAGCCGCTTTTTCCTCGCGCTGACTTCGACGATCCTGATCGTGCTGGTGAATCTGGTGCTCTCATGGCTGATGCAGCAGCTCATTGACGTGATCTCTCAGAAAACGACTGCGACGCTGCCGGAGCTGGTCGTTACCACGGTGCTTGTGCTGCTGGGCATCGTGCTGTGCTGCATGATGGCATATTATTCCAAACCGCGCTTTTACTCCCGCGCAATGCAGCAGTACAAGGAGCATGTATTCCACGAGCTGACAAAGAAGAGCATTTCCGCCTTCACAGGCGAGCAGACCTCGACCTACATCTCCGCCCTGTCGAATGATGCCGCCTCCATCGAGAAAAACTACTTGGAGGGATTGTTCCCACTGCTGCAGAACATTCTGTTTTTCCTCGGTGCGTTTGCCATGATGCTCTGGTACAGCCCGCTGCTGACACTTGCGGCGTTCGTTCTGTCGTTCCTGCCCGTGCTCGTATCACTACTGACGGGCAACCGCCTCGCCGCCGTGGAAAAGACGGTCTCCGACCGTAACGAGAGCTTCACCGCCACCCTCAGAGACAGTCTGAACGGTTTTTCCGTAATAAAGAGCTTCAAAGCCGAGCAGGCGATCTTCCGTCTGTTTGCGCGGAGCAATAAAGCCGTCGAGGACACGAAGCAGCACCGCCGGAAGCTGACCACCATCATCAGCAGTCTCGGAACGGTTGCAGGCGCGACGGCGCAGATGGGTGTGTTCCTGTTGGGCGCGTATCTTGCCACCCGCGGAAGCGGCGTGACCGCCGGCGTTGTGATTGTCTTCGTCCAACTCATGAATTTCGTCATTCAGCCGATCTCGGAGGTGCCGGAGCTTTGGGCGAACCGAAAGGCCGCCCTTGCGCTGATCGATAAGCTCGCCGCCGCGCTGCAAAGCAGCCGCCGCGAGGAAGGCATCGAGATCCCGTGCAGTCTTGCCGACGGGATCGAGCTGCACGACTTGACCTTCTCCTACGAACCGGGCAAGGAGATCCTGCACGGTGTCAGCGCCCGCTTCGAAGCCGGCAAAAGCTACGCCATCGTCGGCGGCTCCGGCAGCGGTAAATCGACTCTGCTCAATCTCCTTATGGCAAGCCGCAGCAACTACGGCGGCGACATCCGCTACGACGGCAGGGAGCTGCGCGGTATCCGCTCGGAATCCCTTTACGACCTTGTCTCCATCGTGCAGCAAAACGTTTTCATCTTTAACAGCTCCGTCCGGGATAATATCACGATGTTCCGCGAATTTGACAAGGCGGAGGTGGATGAAGCGATCCGTCTTTCCGGTCTGAGCGCCTTGATCGCCGCACGCGGAGAGGATTACCTCTGCGGTGAAAACGGCAGCGGTCTGTCCGGCGGCGAAAAGCAGCGCATCTCCATTGCCAGAAGCCTCCTGCGGAAAACCCCGGTCCTTCTGATGGACGAAGCGACCGCCGCTTTGGACGCAGAGACCGCCTATTACATCACAAGCTCCATTTTAAACCTCGACGGTCTGACACGCATCGT
Organism: uncultured Clostridia bacterium; assembly: GCA_945832065.1. Taxonomy (GTDB): domain Bacteria; phylum Bacillota; class Clostridia; order Oscillospirales; family Oscillospiraceae; genus JAZOXB01. Next base: position 4,214 of record CAMAEX010000150.1, read on the forward strand.
CGTGACCCACTCGCTGGATGAAACGCTTTTAAAGCGCTATGATCGCATTTTCACGCTGAAGAACGGAAGCATCATCGAAAGCGGCACCTTCGACGAGCTAATGGCAAAAAAGGAATACTTCTATTCCCTCTTCACCGTCTCGCAGGCATAAACATCTCGCCGTCCCTCTGTAGGGCGGGGACATGTCCCCACCCTACAAAGGATTTCATGGCAATGACAAGTAGGGTCGCCTTTTCTGTCATTGCGAGGCGCTTGCGCCGTGGCAATCTCTTGCGGGAACTATCGGCTGCGTACATATCTATTTCGTTGTACTGTCCGCCGCTTACGCGAACGGCATGCCGATGCAGGATAGCCGACAATGTCCCATATCTCCCATGATTCATCACCTTGCTACCCTACCGCTTCCACTCTTTCAAAAACCCGAAAAGAGCGTTTTATTCAAATTATTCAAAGCTTTTCAAAAATAAACCTTGACATTTACGCTCCTATATGTTACTATTTTATGGCTGATGCAGAACCCGAACATGCGGGTGTAGTATAACGGCTAGTACAACAGCCTTCCAAGCTGTGGGCGTGGGTTCGATTCCCATCACTCGCTCCATACGCGCCAGTAGCTCATCCGGATAGAGCAACTGCCTTCTAAGCAGTAGGTGGGGGGTTCGAGTCCCTTCCGGCGTACCAGACCCGGATACCGGGCATCAGCGGCGAAAATGCGCCACAACGGCATTTTCGCAAGGGAAGAAATACGGTGGGTGTAGCGTAGTTGGTTAACGCGTCAGATTGTGGCTCTGAAGACC
>CAMAEX010000151.1:0-5007 GCA_945832065.1 uncultured Clostridia bacterium
CAGACGCAGGACATCCGCCTCGCGTTCGGTCAGTGTGGCGAGAATATCGCTCAAAGCCTCCGCTAACAGTGCATTGCTGGTGGCGTCTGCGGGACCGGGGGTGTTGTCGTCTTCGACAAAGGAGCCAATGGTCGTATCCTCTTCGTCACCGACAGGAGTGTCAAGAGAAAGGGTATCGGCCGCGGTACGGTTTGCCTCAATGATCTTCTCGATGGGGAGATTCAACTCTTCGGCGATCTCCTCAAGGGTCGGCTCTCTGCCAAGCTCCTGCACCAGCTTACGGTTGCAGCGCGTTGCTTTGTTGATGACCTCTACCATATGCACAGGCACGCGGATCGTTCGCGCTTGGTCGGCAATGGCGCGGGTGATCGCCTGCCGAATCCACCATGTCGCATATGTAGAGAATTTGTTTCCCTTTGTATAGTCGAACTTATCGACTGCGCGGATCAGTCCGGTGTTGCCCTCCTGGATCAGGTCGAGGATATGAAGACCGCGACCGGAATACTTCTTTGCAATAGAGACAACCAAGCGAAGATTTGCCTCGGTGAGTTGATTCTTTGCGGTCTGGTCGCCATCCACAACGCGTTTTGCCAATTCCTGTTCCTCATCCGCACTGAGCAGAGGAATCTGACCGATCTCCTTGAGGTACATTCTTACGGGATCATCAAGATTGTACTCAGCGGCAAGCTCAACAGGATCTACGAGAGGTTCTTCCTCATCAATCGACTCAGGACCGAGATCAATGTCCTCAATGAGCTCCTGCATGCCCTCCTCAGAACCCGGCTCAGAACTGAGAATTTGGATTCCCATGGATTCAAAAGTATCATAGACCTGCTCGATCTTCTCTACGGAAAGATCTAACTTTTCCAGCGCAGCAAGAACTTCGGATGCCGATAAAACACCGTCACGACGTCCCTTATTAATGAGGGTGGTCAGAGGTGTCATAAGTTCCTCATTGTTTTTTCCGCTTCTATTCGAGGTAGCCATAAAGCACTTCCTTGTAACTTTGGTATTTACGGGCGTATCTAATTCATTATAGCGTGCAATTTCACTCTATGCAATAGTCTTTTTGCAAAAAATACGAGAAAAATTGATTTTTTGGAAAATGCAGTACGATCTCGCGAGAACACGCCTCTGCAAGCTGCGCCGCAAAGGATGACGCGGCATGATTTCGTCACCGTTTGCTATTGCACAGGATACCCGCAGAAGCGTGTTATCATACATGGCGTAATTCGGAAATTATTCCCGCGTCAATCTTGCGCGGATTGCTGCAATGAAGTCTGCGCTCGTGACGACATTCGGCGTATCGCCCTCCCAAAGCGTTGCGAGATCCTTGGTCATAGTGCCGCTTTCAATCACGGCGACAGAGGCGCGTTCCAGCTTTTGCGCAAAAGAAACCAGCGCGTCGTTGCCGTCCAGCTCGCCTCGTTTGGCAAGCGCGCCAGACCATGCAAAAATTGTTGCCATTGGATTGGTGGAGGTCTCTTCCCCCGCGAGATAGCGGTAATAATGCTTAGTCACTGTGCCGTGCGCCGCTTCATATTCATAGTTCCCGTCCGGGGAGACAAGCACGGAGGTCATCATGGCAAGGCTTCCAAAGGCGGTTGAAACCATATCGCTCATCACGTCGCCGTCGTAATTCTTGCAAGCCCAGATAAAGCCGCCCTCGCTGCGAATCACACGAGCTACCGCATCATCAATGAGGGTATAGAAATAGGTAATGCCGGCTTTTTCAAATGCTTCCCGATATTCCGACTCAAAAATCTCCGCAAAAATCTGCTTAAATGTGCCGTCATAAATTTTAGCGATGGTGTCCTTTGCAGAAAACCAGAGATCCTGTTTTGTTGCAAGAGCGTAGTTGAAGCAGGAGCGGGCAAATGATGCAATGGAGGAATCTTTGTTGTATTGTCCCGTCAGAACGCCGCCGCATTCAAAATCATAGATGGTCTTGCGCGTTTCCTTTCCCTCCGCATCCGTAAAGACCAGCTCCGCCTTGCCCTGCGGGACACGCAACTCGGTCGCCTTATACACATCTCCGTAGGCATGACGTGCAATCGTAATCGGCTTTTTCCAATTCTTTACCACGGGACGAATGCCTTTGACAAGGATCGGCGCACGGAATACCGTGCCGTCGAGGATTGCGCGGATGGTTCCGTTCGGGCTTTTCCACATCTCGTGCAAATTGTATTCGCTCATGCGCTGTGTGTTGGGTGTGATCGTGGCGCATTTGACGCCCACACCGTATTTCTTAATGGCGTTTGCGGCGTCGTGCGTAACTGCGTCGCTGGTCCTGTCGCGTTCCGGCAGACCGAGATCATAGTACTCGGTTTTCAATTCCACAAAAGGAAGAAGAAGCTCGTCCTTGATCTGCTTCCAGAGAATGCGTGTCATTTCGTCGCCGTCCATCTCGACGAGCGGCGTCGTCATTTTAATTCTCTCCATTTTTTACCTCCCGATTGATCAGCTCACAGCGGTTGATGGGTGTGCCAAGCTGATAGAATTTTTCTTCATAGCCCGTCATGATGCCGACAGGTCCGTTTTCATGTAGATTTCGGGTCAGATTGCGGATCTCTAAACCGCAGGCTTCAAACTCACCGAGGGACCATTCAAACAGTGCGGCATTATCTGTTTTGAAGTGAATCTCGCCGTTCTTGCGGAGAATCTTTTTATACTTTTCCAAGAAGGTGCGGAAGGTGAGCCGGCGTTTGGCATTTTTTTTGCGCGGCCAAGGATCGCAGAAATTTAAGTAAATCAGATCGACCTCGCCGTCAGCGAAGTATTCCTCAAGCTCCGCCGCGTCGAGTGAGAGGAAATAGACGTTTTTTAAGCCCATTTCCAGCGCACGTTCCATGCCGAGCAGCATTGCCTCGTTGACGCGTTCGACGGCGATCAATAAGACATCCGGCTCTCCGGCGGCGGTTTCGACGGTGAATTTCCCTTTGCCGCAGCCGACTTCCAAACGAACCTCCCGCGCTTCCGGCATCAGGGAACGCCAGTTCCCGCGCAGGCGTTTCGCGTCGCGCAGCCAGATGGAAGAACAGGCTTCCATGCGCGGCTCCAAATTGTTGCGTTTTCTCATTCTCATATGATATGACCTCGTTTTTACTTTTTGATGCATTATACCAAAATAAATCGGCTTCGTAAAGAAGACTGACGAAAAAAATCCGGCATATCGCAAAATATGCGATATGCCGGGAGCTCAAACTTCGAAAATGACCGGTTCACCGCTGCATCCGAAACGGCCTGCGCGTATTTCGACAATGTCGCCGCTGAGAAGATCTCGGTATTGTCCGTCAGGAAGCGATACGGAAAGGAGCCCCGCTTCGCCGCGGAGACTGAACACGCCGACAAGCTGCTTTCCCTGCTTCTGATGCGTTGCCAGCACAATGTCGTGGGGTAACGCCTGCACACGGTAACTGCTGTCCGTAAAAAGGGGATGCTTCTTGATCTCATACAGGCGATGCAAAAGCGGCGTCAGGTCATGCCCGGTGTTCCAACGCACGGTGTCCTTGTCAAACAGACTCGGCGTATGCGTTGCCTCGACCTCCTGACCGGCATAGAGCAGTGTCATGCCCTTTTGGAAATATAAGAAAGCCGTATGGTTGCGAAGCGAGCGTTCGTCCGGGATCAACTGCTTTGCGCGGTTATTGTCATGGTTCTCCAAGAAGCGCAGCTTGACATAGTTGTCGGGATAAATATACTCCTGCCGATTGACGGCTTCGGCGTATTGCGAAAGCGGGATTTCTCCTTTGAGGTAACTGAGAAAATCAAAGAAAATGTCGTAGTCATAGCAGATGTCAAACGCTTGATAGATCTCGGAATCCGAAAGAGAGGGGATACCCTCCGCACGCGTTCCCGTAATGAAACACGGCTCGACGGATTCGCTCAGCCAGATGCAATCCGGACGAACAGCGCTGACTGCGCTGCGTGCTTCCTTCCAGAATTCCAGAGGGACCAGAGGCGCAACATCGCAGCGGAAGCCGTCTACGATGGAAGCCCATTGCTTCAACGTCTCGATTTGATAGTCCCACAGCGCACGATTGCCGTAATCAAGATCCACAACATCAAACCAGTCGCCGATCCGATTGCCCATCTCACCGTTTGCCTTGCGGTAAAACCATTCGGGATGCTCCTGCGCCAAAACGGAGTCCGGCGAGGTGTGATTGTACACTACATCAATGATGCATTTCATGCCCTCGGCATGGATCTCGTCTACCAAGCGCTTGAAGTCCTCCATCGTGCCGAACTCGGGATTCACGGCGCGATAATCGGAAATGGCGTAAGGACTGCCGAGCGTTCCTTTGCGGCATTTTACGCCGCAGGGATGTATCGGCATCAGCCAAATGATATCCACGCCAAGACTGCGGATCCGCGGAAGGTCACGGCGAACCTCCTCAAAGCTGCCCTCCGCGCTGTAGTTGCGCACATAAATGCTGTACATGATCTGATTGCGATATACCTTCGTTGTTATCGGTGCCACACAGATCTCCTCCTTCTGTCTGTATGGGAAACATTTTTGCAAACGCCAAGCATGTTTCCTTTCACGATTTATTTTAATCGCTTTCTCGGAAAAGTAAAGCACCAATTTGCAGAAGTTTAAAACTGCGTAAAACATTTTCTTGCAATTCTGCTTAAATTCGTGTATAGTATAGAAGCTGACAAAAGTGCCTCCGGTACGGCAGCTATCATCTTAATAATGCATCCGGGCTTAGCGAAGTTTGGTATCGCGCCTGGTTTGGGACCAGGAGACCGTGGGTTCAAGTCCCGCAGCCCGGACCATAACTGGACCGATAATTGATACAATGTGTCAGTTGTCGGTCCGTTTCTTTTTGTCCTGAAAAGGCTTGAAAACGGCGGCTTTCTAGTCATCTGCGGGTGCATCAGCTTCTCCTGACAAGCTGCGGACAGCGCATTTTCTGTCGCGAATGACTCGTTTCGGCCTTGGGATAGAGAAGTTATCGTTTCAAAACTGGCTATCGTTTCATCAAGAAAAGCGCCTGTGTGGAG
>CAMAEX010000152.1:0-4982 GCA_945832065.1 uncultured Clostridia bacterium
GGGGCGGCGGCATCAAAGAAATGCAGATAATCCGTCTGCCCGAAATACGCGGCGATTGCCTCACTCATGGCGTCCGAGGTCAGCGGGCCCGTGGCAATGATGACAGGGCCCTCCGGCACGCGTGTGACCTCCTCGGAAATCACCTTGACATTCGGGTGGCTTTTCAGCCTTTCCGTCACCATGCCGGAAAAGCCGTAGCGGTCAACCGCAAGGCAACCGCCTGCCTCGACGCGCGTTTCGTCTGCGCAGGAGAGGATCAGGCTGTCCAAACGGCGCAGCTCCTCCTTCAAAAGCCCCACCGCGTTCTCCAACCGGTCCCCGCGCAGGGAATTGGAGCAGACCAGCTCGGCATAGTCCGCGCAATGATGCGCAGGCGTCATTTTCGCAGGCTTCATCTCATAGAGACTGACCTGAAAGCCGCGCTGCGCCAACTGCCACGCCGCCTCGCTGCCGGCAAGTCCCGCGCCGATCACTTTCACTTCTGTCATGCTTTCTTCGTTCCTTTGGCTTTTGTAGACTTTGCGGAGGTTTTTTGGGTTCTTTTCTTCTCTTTCGGCTTCTGCTCCGCAGGTGCCAGCTCCTCCGCCGTCTCGACCGTCTCCGTGGTCGCCTTCGGCATACGGCGCTTGTAGCCGCGTTTCTCCTCCGGCAGGAATTCCTTACAATTCTCATTGATGCAGAAAGGCTTCATCTGCCCTCTGCCTGATTTCTTAAAGAGGGTCTGTCCGCACGACGGGCAATCGTTTGCCGTCGGGACGTCCCATGTCATAAAACCGCACTCCGCGCCGCGCTCACATGCATAATAGACATAGCCCTTCTTTGACTTGCGCTTGAGGATCGTGCTGCCGCACTTCGGGCAGCGGCCCGGCATACGCTCAACGAGGGGCTTGGTGTTTTTGCATTCCGGGAAGCCCGGGCAGGCAAGGAAGCGCCCGAAGCGTCCGCTCTTGATGACCATGCGCCTGCCGCACAGCTCGCAGATCTCATCGGTCTCCTCGTCCGGCACCTTGATACGCTTTCCGTCAAGCGCCTGCTCTGCCTCCGTCATTTCGCGGTGGAAATCGGCATAGAAGTCGTGCAGAACACGCTTCCAGTTGACCTTGCCCGCCTCGACCTCGTCTAACTGATGCTCCATATTCGCCGTGAATTCCACATCAATGATATCGTTGAAATGGGCAAGCATCAGGTCTGTCACGACGATGCCGAGGGGCGTCGGCGCAAGACGTTTTTCTTTTTTCAGAACATATTCTCTGTCCTGTATCGTCGCGACGATCGAGGCATAGGTCGAGGGTCTGCCGACGCCGCGCTCCTCCATCGCCTTGACAAGGGTCGCCTCAGTATAGCGTGCGGGCGGCATGGTAAAGTGCTGCTCCTTTTTGGTGCTCTCGGCAAGCAGACGCTCATCGCCCTTTAGGTCGGGCAGCCCGCTTCCCTTCTCCTCCGCCTCGTCGTCACGCCCTTCTTCATATAGCGCGGTAAAGCCGGCAAACTTCATGATCTGGTCCGTGGCGCGGAAAATATGTCCCGCGCAGACCGTATCGACCTGCACCGCGTCATAGCGTGCGTCAGCCATCTGGCAGGCGACAAATCGGCTCCAAATGAGCTTATACAGCCGATATTGCTCCCGCGTCAGGTCGCCCTTGATCGTCTCGGGGTCGAGCGCGACATTGCTCGGACGGATCGCCTCGTGGGCATCCTGCGCGCCGGACTTCGCCCGATAGCGGCGCGGTTCCCCCGGGTAATACGCCGCGCCGTAGCGCCCGATGATAAACTCCTTTGCGGCAGCAAGCGCCTCTTCAGACAGGCGGAGCGAGTCGGTACGCATATAGGTGATCAAGCCGACTGTGCCCTCGCCGGTGATATCCACGCCCTCATAGAGCTGCTGCGCCACCGCCATGGTGCGGCGCGGGGTCATATTGAGCTTGCGCGACGCCTCCTGCTGAAGTGTTGAAGTAATAAACGGCGGCGTCGGATTGCGGCGCTTTTCCGTGCGCTTAATGCCGGAAATGGTGAACTCCTTCCCCGTCACGTCGTGGATGATCTCATCGGCCTCCGCCTCACTGTGCAGCTCACGCTTCTTTCCCTCGCCGTAATAGCGCGCGGTAAAGCTGCCGGGCTTGTCCACGCAGCGAAGGAGGGCATCCAGCGTCCAATACTCCTTCGGCACAAATGCCTCGATCTCGCGCTCCCGCTCGACAACAAGACGGGTCGCGACCGACTGCACGCGTCCGGCGGAAAGACCCCTGCGCACCTTTTTCCAAAGCAGCGGGCTGAGCTGATAGCCGACGATCCGATCCAGGATCCTGCGCGCCTGCTGGGCATCGACTAAGTTATAATCAATGTCTCTCGGCTGCTCGATGCTCTTCGTCACAACATTTTTTGTGATCTCGTTGAAGGTCACGCGCTTTGCCTTCTCATCGGAGATGTCAAGCAGCTGCTTCAAATGCCACGAGATCGCCTCCCCCTCGCGGTCAGGGTCGGTTGCTAAATAAACGCAGCTTGCCTTTTTTGAGGCAGACTGCAATTCCGAGATGATCGCTTCCTTGCCCGCCATAGGGCGGTACTCCGGCGTAAAATCATGCTCGATATCGACGCCCATCGTACTCTTCGGCAGGTCGCGCAAATGCCCCATGCACGCCTCCACGCGATACTCGGGACCCAAATACTTTCCAATGGTCTTCGCCTTGGAGGGCGATTCCACAATGACTAAATTTTTCCCCTTTGCCATGCAGGGACCTCCGATTTCAGAAAGATTTTCGCTGATAGCAATTTCCGGACGATTTGGTTGCAAGCCCCTTGATCTGCAGCAGCGTTAATGCCGCTATTACCCGTTGGGTCGGCAGCTCGGTAGCCGCTACAAGCACATCGGCATATTGCGGTTCGTCCGTCAGCTTTTCCAGAACGAGATGTTCGTCCTCCGTCAGCGCCGTGTTCGTCTCTTTTTCGTCACTATAATGCTTTGTTGCCGGAATGTCAACGACTTTTTTGTCGCATCCGTCCGGAAAGATCACGGGTGAGTAAACCGGCATTGCCTTTTGAAACCGCACCTGATAGATGCGCCGCATCTCCTCCTTGGCGCGGCCGTCCGCAATTTTGTCCGGATAGAGGAACTGATACTCGCGCAGCACCTCCCAGCCGTTTTCGACCATACACGCGCCCTCACGGAGCAGCCGATTGCTGCCCTCACAGAATTTTGAGCCGATATTCCCGGGGATCACAAACACATCCCGCCCCTGCTCCAAAGCGCACTGCGCCGTAATCAGCGCGCCGCTTTTCTCCGGTGCCTCCACGACCAGCACGCCGAGGGAAAGTCCGCTGATGATACGGTTGCGTGCCGGAAAGTTTGCGCGATCCGGCGGTGTGCCCGGCGGGTATTCGCTCATCAGGCAGCCGTGCAGCATGATCTCCCGAAACAGTGCATGGTTCTCGCGGGGATAAACCACATCCACGCCGCAGCCGAGCACGCAGACAACCGGCACGGTTGAATCCAGCGCACCGCTCAGCGCCATCGTGTCGATCCCGCGCGCACCGCCGGAAACTACCACGCCGCCGCTCATGGCGATCAGCCTGCCGAACTGCTTTGCATGCAGCAGCCCGTAGGCGCTGCACCGCCGTGAGCCGACCACGGCAATCGCCGCCTCCTCGTCAAAGAGCGGCAGCTTTCCTCTATAGTAAAGCAGCGCAGGCGGATCCGGTATATTCTTGAGGCGGTTGGGATAGTCCTCGTCCGCATAGGTCAAAAGCTCAATGCCTTTGTCGTCACACTCGACCAAAATGCGCCGCGCCTGCTCCAGTGATTTGTCGTTCAATCCCTCCAGCCAGCGGCGCTCAAAGCCCTCCGTTTGCAGATAGTCTGATTCGCGCAGCTCGTAAATGCGTTCCGCCGTGCCGTATAGCTGCAAAAGCGCGGCGCGTCCGCGGGTGCCGATCCCTTTTCGTGTGGACAGCCAAATCCAATGCTCCAACATCGCTATCTCTCTTTTCGTATGTTGTCTTTGATCTGATCAATATTTCATATTCCACATGGCAATTGCCGCCGCGACCGCTGCATTGAGCGATTCGCAGCGAGGCTGCATCGGTATGATGATCTGCCGGTCGGAGGCTTGCAGCAAACGGGCGCAGATTCCCTGCCCTTCACTGCCGATCACGACAAGATCGTTTCGAATATCCGCCTGACAGATCTCTGTCGCGCTGTCCGAGAGGGCCGTCGCCGTAACACGTATCCCGCGCGTTTTACACGTAAGCAGAATATCCTCCAGCTCCGCGCTCTGCGGCACGGTGCGGAACACCGCTCCCATCGAGGCACGGACGGTTTTTTCCGAAAACGGATCCGCACACCCGTTCGTCAGCAGCACGGGCACATCGAAGGCATCCGCCGTGCGCAAAATCGTGCCAAGATTACCCGGGTCCTGGATACGGTCGAGCAGGAGCATCCCGCCCGCAATCTCCGCCGCTTTACGTCTCGGAAGCGCGCAGGTAAAAATCACGCCCTGCGGCGTTTTCATGGTGGAAAGGCTCTGCATCAGCGACTCCGGAACCTCCGCAATACGCACCTCCGCAGGAAGGGCGGGCAGCATCTCACCCTCGGAAACGACAACTGTCTTTATGTGCGGATACCACTTCACCGCTTCCTCGAGCAGCTTAAAGCCGTCAGCAACAAACTCACCGCACTCCTCCCGATAAGCGCGCGAGGTCTGTAGTTTTCGAATATGCCGCAACAAGGCATTCTGATTACTGGTAATCCGCTCAGCCATATACGCATTCCTCCGTCTGTGCATTTTTGGGGATAAAGCGCGCATAAAACCCATAGATGCGGGATAGATTTCGCTACATTATAATTATTATACACAGCTGTGTCAAGTATTGCAATATCACCTGCACAAATTTTAAAAAACCCGAACGCTGATGCGTTCGGGTTTTGGAGGTGCCGCCCAGATTTGAACTGGGGAATGAAGGTTTTGCAGACCTTTGCCTTACCACTT
>CAMAEX010000153.1:0-4896 GCA_945832065.1 uncultured Clostridia bacterium
CTATAATTGTACAGAATTGATGAGCGTAAAGCTCCCGGAAAGTGTGACCGGCATTGACTATAGTGCATTCGAGGGTTGCAGCAGCTTAACAAGTGTGGAGATCCCGCGTGGCGTGACAAGCATAGACACTTGTGTGTTTAAAGGTTGCAGTAGTTTGAACCGTGTGACGATCCCAAGTGGTGTGACGAGCATCGGCTATTCTGCATTTGACGGCTGCAGCAGCCTGGCGAGCGTGACGATTCCGTACAGCGTGGCGAGCATCGGTCCGCGAGCGTTCGCGAATACGGCAATTTACAACGCAGAAGATCATTGGAGCGGAGATGTGCTTTATATTGATAACTGGCTGATAAGCGCAAAGGGAAGTTTGGAGGGTGCATATACCGTTCGACCGGAAACTGTAGGAATTGCGGGTGACGCTTTTAACGGCTGCACAAGCCTTACAAACATTACAATTCCGAAAGAAGTTGTAAGTATCGCTACCGGTGTTTATGCTTCATTCCATTTCTGCCCAAAACTGTCCGATATTGTTGTGGTAGAAGAGAACACCGCGTACGCCTCAGAGAATGGCGTCCTGTTCAACAAAGAAAGAACGACATTACTTGACTACCCGGTGGGCAAAGCGGATACGGCATATGTGATCCCAAGCGGTGTGACAACCATTGCCGATTGGGCGCTTTTCGGAAGCGCTATCGAAAGCGTCACCATTCCCGAGACAGTGAAGCACATCGGCAAATACGCATTTAATCATTGCAGCGGCTTAACAGAAGTAATAATTCCGGATGGTGTGGTAAGCATTGGCGGTGCAGCATTTGAGTATTGTGAAAAATTATCAAGTGTTACGATTTCCGACACCGTGACGAGCATCGACGGTTATGCTTTTGCTTATTCTGGATTGACGAGCGTAAAAATTGGGAATGGTGTGACAAGCATCGATGTAGCAACATTCTATGCTTGTGAGAAATTGACAAGCGTCACACTCCCGAAGAGCGTGACGAGTATTGAAGCGTACGCTTTTGGTGTTTGCAAAGGCTTGGCAAACATTGATATTCCTGACGGCGTAGAGAGCATCGGAAGCAATGCATTTGAGCTCTGCGGCTTCACAAGCGTTATGATCCCGGCAAGTATAATAAGCATCGGTTCTGACGCTTTTTTGTCGTGCAATGATTTGACTTCTGTCTATTTTATGGGGAATGCGCCTGAAGTCGGAAAACATGCGTTCCAAACATGGGGCGGGGGCGGATTTGTGAACATCCCCGCGCTTACGCTCTATTATATCGAAGGGAAAGAGGGCTGGACGAGCCCGACTTGGAACGGTTATCCGACAGCGACTTGGGTACCGGCGCATGAGCATTCTTATGCCGCTGCCGTGAGCGCGCCGACTTGTACGGAAAAGGGCTATACAACCCATACCTGCGAATGCGGAGAGAGCTATGCCGATACTTATGTTGACGCGCTCGGACATGATTTCGGTTTGTGGACGCAGACGAAAGCGCCTACCTGTACGGAAAAGGGCGAGGAGAAGCGTACCTGCTCGCGCTGCGAGGCAGCAGAGACGCGAGAGCTTGCGGCGCTTGGACACAGCTATGAAAACGGTGCCTGCGTACGGTGCGGGGAGAAGGATCCTGATGCACAGAAGCCTGTGACCTTTACCGATGTGCCAAAAGATGAATGGTATGTCGGTGCGGTGGAATATGCTGTGCAAAACGGACTGATGAACGGCATCGGGAACGGTAAGTTCGATCCCGAGGGAAGTATGACACGCGCGATGCTCGTGACCGTCCTGTGGCGCTTTGAGGGCGAACCTGCGGAGGGCACAAATATCTTCTCCGATGTGCCGAGTAATGAATGGTACACGGGTGCAGTCGCGTGGGCGTCGGCGAACGGTGTAGTGAATGGCGTCGGCAACGGCAAATTCGCTCCCGATGGTAAGATCACGCGCGAACAGATGGCAACGATCCTGTATCGCTATGCAGAGAAAAAAGGGATTGACACGAGCAAGCGCGGTGATTTGAGCGGATTCCCTGACGGCGGCAAGGTCGAAAGCTGGGCAAAGGACGCCATGCAATGGGCGGTTGCTGAGAAGATCATCAACGGCTCTGACGGAAAGCTCCTTCCACAGGGTGACGCGACCAGAGCGCAGGTCGCAACGATCCTGATGCGCTTTATTGAAAACATTGTGAAAAAATAAAACCTCTGCGGGCTGACGCACATTTGTCAGCCCGCAGATTTTATGGTATGGAGGCAATGATTTGCAAACGCCTTTGTAGGGCGGGGACATGTCCCCAACGACCACGTAAGCGGCAGACGGTACAAATGCGCACACGGTCGGTAATTTCTTCAAGAGATTGCCACGGGCGCAAGCGCCCTCGCAATGACAAAGAGGGTAGCTTCCTATGTCATTGCGAGGAGCGCAGCGACGTGGCAATCTCTTGCTGATTTCTTGCATGCAGCAGGTGGCTCCTACAACGGTTATGACATTTCTCCAGCCTACAAAAAACCTATGCCGGAGCAGGATGACTCGGCATAGGTTTTTGAAGTTCTATAGATTTCGCACCACGCCGTAGACCAAGAGGACGGCGCAGGCTGCGTAGGTTAGGACGGTCTCTGTTTTGGTGAGCCTTCGGCAGCCGCTTTGTACATAGCGCATGGCAAAACGCACTGCGAGAACGGCAGCGAAGGGAAGAAGAGAGAAAATCACCGGGTGCGCTGCCCACGCGCCTGCAAAATCCAAGCGCAGAAGACACAGACACAGACGAGACACGCCGCATCCGGGGCACAGGAACCCTGTGAGCTTGCGAAACGGACAGGGGATGCCAACACCGAAGCGAGTGCAGATCAACGCATAGGCGCCGCCGGGAAGACAGACGATGCCGACATTTCGGAGCAGCCGAAACAGACGCTGCTTACCGGAGCGTGGCAACCTTGTTCAGCTCGCTCCGGAGGAGCGCGTAAACCACAATGGAGAAACCGACGATCGAGAGGATCAGATAGAGAACCGAATCGTTTCCGTCCATAATACCGGTGTTTCTCTGCTTCACATAGGCGATCTTCTCGCCCGCTTTATACGCCCGGTACATGCCGTAGATGCCGCAAGTGACAATAGACAGGATGATGCAGACAGCAATTTCACGGGCTTTGATGGGAACACGGTAGTTGCCGCCCTGGTGATAACCGTATTGCTGGTAGCCGTTGTTTTGATAGCCGTTATTCTGATAGCCGTTGTTTTGGTAGCCGCTGTTTTGCTGTTGGCTGGATTGATTCGCAGTAAGAGGGATTCCGCAATTATCGCAGAACTTGCTGCTGTCAGAAGAATTCTTTCCGCATTTCGGACAAATCATACGCCGCACGCTCTTTTCTGAAGGGATTTGAAACATTGCTCCTGTTCGAATTATAACGCTTACAGCAGCGTGTGGCAATACAGAAGGTAATCGTGTTCCCCGGTGTTTATAAAAGCAATTCCTTTTCGAGGGAAAAGGAAAATTTCATAAAATATTCATGTAAAAAGACAATATTAGAAAATTATTTCAAAAAATGGTGGATATTTTTCCGTTTTATGCTTGACAAAAGGGAAAGAAGGCAGTACAATGACCGTGTTCTAAAAACGAAGAGGAGGAAAACAAAATGAAAAAGATGATTGCGCTTATTTGCGTACTTGTACTAATCATCACTGCGTTTGCAGGCTGCGGCGGAGAAACCGCTCAGGCGAAGGGCGTTAAGGTCATTCCGATCGCGCTGACGGAGGAGGAATATGCGTTCGGCGTGGATAAAAACCAGCCGGAGCTTTTGGAGCAGACGAATGCCTATATTGCACAGATCCTGTCTGACGGCACGCTGGATGCGATCTGCGAAAAGTATTTCGGCGGCGGCGACGTAGAACCGATTGTCTCTGCAAAGCAGGATAGCAGCAAGGATCAGCTCGTGGTTGCGACGAACGCCGCGTTTGAACCGTTTGAATATCTGCTGGGTGAGAATTATTACGGAATTGACTTAGAGATCGCAAAAGGGCTTGCGGCGTACTTAGGCAAAGAGCTTGTTATCATGAATATGGATTTTGATGCCGTCTGCCTCTCCGTCAGTCAGGGAAAGTGCGATATCGCGATGGCAGGACTGACCGTGAACGAGGATCGGAAGGAATTTGTCAATTTTACAACGCCGTACTATCAGGCGTCGCAGATGCTGATCGTGCCGGAGACGGACGCGACCTTTGCCGACTGCAAGACCGCGCAGGATGTGGAAGCTATTTTGAACGGGTACGACAAATCGACCAAGATCGGCGTCCAGCTCGGCACGACGGGACAGTATTATACCGAGGGTGACGAAGACTGGGGCTTTGCGGGCTTCCCCGTGACCTGTGTCGGCTATAAGTCCGGCGCGCTCGCTGCGCAGGATATGCTAAACGGGAATATCAGCTATGTAATTATTGATCAGGATCCCGCAAACTACATTGCCAAAGCCATCAACGGCGGCAAATAGTATTTCAATTTCTCCCGCCCCTTTCCGATTCGGAGAGGGGCGTATGGTCTGTATATCGAATTAGAAAGGAAAGAAGAATGAAAAAATTCGCCGTTTTTTTGTGTGTACTTCTTCTCGTGTGTACCGTGCTGACGGGTTTTGCTTCGGCGAAGGGCTCGATCGCGGAGGCTGCCGTAAGCTTTGCGGAAGGAAACGGGAAGATCGCAAGGTTCGTCCGAATTTTTATCGACGAGGGCGGCTACCGTCAGGTTCTGCGCGGCTTAAAAAATACCATGCTGATCGCCGTTTTCGGTCTTGCCATCGGCATCCTTCTCGGCACATTGGTCGCTGCGGTGCGTGTGATGCCGCAGTATAAGCTCCTGCCGCGGATTCTGAACCGTATTTGCAGCGTTTATGTGGGCTTCTTCCGCGGGACGCCGATCG
>CAMAEX010000154.1:0-4874 GCA_945832065.1 uncultured Clostridia bacterium
AAGCATCGCGAAAATACGTCTCATACCAATCACGGTATCGCAATTAAAATGCGCGTTGCACATTTTAATTGGTGATTGGTATAAAAAGGCGGATCGGTTGCCCTCATTGTCATTGCCATGAACCCTTTTGTACGGCGAAGGTGCGTTCCGCATTCGTAGGGCACGCACCCGCAAGGGGTATGCCGCATCCGTAACGCTCCTTCGTCGCGAACGGCTGCGCTAACGACTCGGCGTGCCGTCCGCGAAGCGGCAGACAGTACAGGCGAACTAATTTGTGCAGACTTGGTAGTTCCTGCACGCGGCGGGGACATGTCCCCGCCCTGCAAGGGCAGTTTCGTTTATCATGGTGCGTTTTTCGCGTGTGGATTGCGAGGAGCGCAACCACGGGCACAAGCGTCCTCGCAATGACATGGAGGGAGAATTTGTGCGCAATCGGTGGTTCCTGCACGGGCGGATGCTATCCGCCCCTACGGCGTGGGCTGCGTGATCACTCGTAGGGGCGGCTATCAGCCGCCCGCTTTTTTCATCTGCGCGGAGCGCTCCGACGTTTTTCTCTCTTCACTCTTCCCTGTCTCCCCGCTTCGCTCTGCTCTCTATCGTATTCAGCGCCATTTGCAGCTCGCCCGTGAGCCGATAGAGGTAGCGCTCCAAATAGGCGACGCGCTCCGAAAGGTCGCCGTTGGTCGGAATTCTCGGCTGCTCTAACCTCATCGCAGATCACTCCCCTGCTCCGTCGTCATTGTGACGGAAAAGATCTTCGCTTCGCCCTCACCCTCGATGCGCAGGCGCAGGTGGTCGCAGCGGCGGGGACGGAGGGAGACGGAAACACTGTTGAGGCGATTGCCCGTGACGGACGCCAGCAGCTCCCGACTCCCGCAGGAATCATACTCCGCAAAAAAGCGGACGCTTGTGCCGACCGCCATGGACAGCCGCACGGTGATGCGGGAGAGGTATTTATGATCCGGTGCGTCCGCGCCCAGAATTCCCGTCTCGGCGTACCACGGGACCCGCTCCTCCAGCGGCTCCCCTTTTCCATTCGGCATGGTGCGGATCCACGGCGCGTCATGCTCGATATAAAACAGCTCGTCGCCCACCGTGCAAAAGGCATCCACACGGAGGGGATCCTCCCGGTGCCAAAAGCCCTTTTGGGTGTCAAAGCAAAACAAGCTCCACGCCCCGCCGCTTGCCTGCATGGAGATGTAATATTTGTTGCCGCAGCCGCCCGCGACCGCACTGCCGTAGCGCTCGTTTCCCAGCGCCTCGGAGATACAGCTGGGCAGCGAGCCGTCATAGGCGCACACGCCGCAGCGCGATTTGTAAAAAAGCACCTCGTTCACCACGGCGAGGCTGTTTTCGCAGCCCTCCTGCACCCCTCTGCAAGGGATCGTCTGCATTTGGTATTCCGCAGGATAGCTCCCGTAGACCTTGTGCAGACAGTTCTCCTTGAAAAACAGGGGATAGCCCAGCGCTTTGATCGCTCCCGTCCACTTCCCGTCCGTGCCGCAGGAGGCGATGTAGCTGTCCGTCGAGATGCCCTGAAAGCTGTTCCAATTCTTGAAATCGCCGAGCTTGGAGGCATAGATCTCGTTGACGAACTCGCCGTTGTTCGCCTTGCCGTAGCGGCAGCCCCAGAGCCGGTTTTCATGCTCAAACAGGAAATCCGTCATCGGCATTTTGCGGGAGACGGAGAAGCTCTCCGTGTCCGGGATCACCGTTTCCGTGTCCGAGATCGGATAACAGACCACAATAAACCCGTTTTCCTTTGCTACGATCTCGTGCGAGGCTTCGGTTATGCCTCGCAGGCAGCGGATCGGCAGAACATCCTCCCCGTCGATGCAGACGAAATCGCCGACGGAGAAGGGCGCGCCGATGCCTGCGGTCTCGATTTTGACATAGGTCGGCGAGACGGTGTTCCAGCCCGGGAGCGCGGAGGAATATTGCTTGAGAATCGCAACATTCTCCGTAAGCGCGTTCGCGGTGTCCAGCCAGTATTGTCCGTTGGCGGGGGCAGCCGGCGCTGTGGCGGACTTGACCGCGTTATAAGCGTTTCCGTCCTTGTCGCACAGGGTGTAGGTCACATCCGCCGTATGTGAGACGGTGAGGGAGAATTCCGCCTCGATGCTTCCGCGATCCGTGGGGTGCTTTGTGTTGAAATACTTCTTATCCGGCAGGATGATGATATATGCGCCGAAGGTAATGAGCCGCTTTTCCCCCGCCGTCAGGGAGAGATCGACCGTCTGATATGCCCCGTCCTGAAAGCCGTAGTAAAGCAGCCCGCCGCCGACAAAGCAAAGTCCCTCCTGCGCGACCATCCCCTGCGGCAGAGAAGCGGCATCCCATACGGCGGGGTTGCGAGAGGGATCCATCCTTCTCGGTCCACGGGGGCTGAGCACCGGATAATGGTCGCCGGTCAGGTTCTGCATGTCGTAAAACTCCCCCGCACCGATGCGGAGGTTGTGATCGTAGCCGCGAAAGGTGTCGATCACGCTCCGCGATACGGGCAGGGCGTTGAGCTTCGGAAACAGCATGGTGTTTTTCCTCCTTCTACCAATAGTTTCTCTTTTGGGAGCGCGGCAAATGCGTCCGGTTGTACCACCGCGCAAACGCCGTGTACGCCGCCTGATACATTATCATGGAGTTGTTGTACCGCGCGGTCTCGCCGTTGTAATAGTCGATCTGCGCCTCCAAATATTTGAGGTACAAATCTCTGCCGTAAGGCTCCTGCGCCAAAAGCTCCGTCTCGGGCAGCGTTTCCTCGTCATAGCCGGAGAAGGGGGTTTCGTCCGCGCCCTCATGCACGGAAAACAGCTCCGTTTGGAGCATACCGTCCAGGGTGGACAGCCAGCGAATTTTTTCCGCCTGTGTGTAGGCGTTGGGCTTGAGCGCATCAATGGCGTTGATCGCTTCGATGATCTTCATAAAAACCTCCGAATTGCACAAAAGAGGAGCGTGCGCCCCCCCATGATGTTAAGTGAAAAGTGAAGAGTGAATAGTGAACAGGTGTGGGTCTGTGGGAAGCGGCAGCCCTGACACGCCTGTGGGCAGTCTGTTTTGGCTAAGAGCTAAGGGCTAAGAGTGAATAACTGTGGTGTGCTTCGCACGGATTTTGAATTTTGATATACCTGATTTGTCAGACGGTGCGAAAGAACGAATTGCTACGCCGTCGGCAGTTCCTGCACCGGGCGGATAATATCCGCCCCTACGGCGCGAACTGCGAGATTTCTCGTAGGGGCGGCTATCAGCCGCCCGTTTTTTTCATCCGCGCGGAGCGCTCCTCAGTCATTCACCCTTAGTTCTTAGCCCTTAGCCTAACAGGCAGCTCCCGCACAGTCGTACAGAGCCGCCGTCCCCAATCCCAAAACTGCCGCAGCAATATCACTGCAAAGCAATATCACTTGCGCAGCAAATATCACTGCGAAGCCAAATCACTGCGCCGCGCCTACCGCGGCATCAAAGCGGAGGGCTTCCTCGGTCATCTCCTCGGCGTGCTGCAAGACCTCCGCGACGCACGCGGGGACATCCACATACACGCCGCGCCGGATCAGCCATGTGCGGTTATTCACGGACACAAAGACATCCTCCTGCAGCTCCTTCGTCTTGGGCAGACGAATGCGCACCGTCTCCTCCATGGCATTGGCGATCTCGTCCGGCATGGGTTCATTCTTTTTCGTTGTCATAATCGACACCTCCTGATTGTCAGTTCGCCTGCGCGGTCGCGGAGAAGCGCTTCGAGCAGGACTCCACGCGCACCAGATAATTCGGGATCAGCAGCTCCGCCGTCTTGAGCGCCTTCCAGCCTACGGACGAACGCTGATTTAACGGGTCGGCGGTGCCGGCGCTGCCCTTCTGCTTGACGATGGTCTCGAGACCGCCGCCCTCGATCTCCGTCACGCCGTAGGCGCCCTCGCCGAAGAACAGGGAGCCGAACACGGCAAGTCCGCTCGGGCAGCCCGAGCCGGTGTAGACCTTCGCCTCGGTGCTCTGCACGAAGCGGACGCCGCCGATCTCGCCCAGCTCGCCCTCATAGAGGTTCTCCGGCTGCGCGTACTTGTGCGCGTCGATCCACGCCGGGTCGCGCATCAGATCATAGGCGACATAGGGATGGATGATCGCCACATACTTGCCGTTGATGGTCGGGGCGTTCTGGGCGCGGAGCTTCGCGACGACCTGATTGACCACGTCCACGGTGAGCTGTGCGGTCTCGTCCAACCCTGCGCGGGAGGTGACGGCGGTCTCCGTGCCGTCGGCGGCGAGCTTGGGGCAGTAGGTGACATTGGTGCCCGCCTGCAAAACATTGCGCACCACCGTGTCGAGGGTCGCGCCCGCCTGTCTGCCGAGGAGCTTGGTCGCCTCCAAAATGGTGTTGTCCAGCGCGGTCAGCTCCAGCACATCGGACTGGACGATGAAATCGCCGTACTGCTGAACGGTGGCGGTGATGTTCGTCACGGTCAGGCTGTTGCCGGAAGGAGTGACCCCCTCGGTCAGCGGCGCAGTCGCCTTCGCCAGAGGGGAGAACTTGCGGAATTCGATGGTCTTGCCGCCGTTCTTGGGGATCGGACGCTTCTGCCCGAACTGGTCATGGACGAGGTTTGCGGAGGCCTCGTCGATGAGGGTCATGTCATAGAAGGTCTTCATCTCGGCGGACAAGCCCTCCTGCGCGGTGGTCTGGGTGGCAAAGAGCTGAAGGTTCAGCGCCGTCAGCATGGGGAACATTGCAATATTTTTCATTCGATGATTCTCCTTTCGTTTCTGCGGGACTTTTGGCAAATAGGGTATATCAAAATCTGTACAAGACCGGGGCTGATAAAAAGCTCCGATGTGTCATTGCGAGACCGGTGCGCACACTACCCGCAAGGGGTACGCCGCATCCGTAA
>CAMAEX010000155.1:0-4848 GCA_945832065.1 uncultured Clostridia bacterium
GCGCACACCGGTCGTGGCAATCTGCGGTTATAGTTTTGTACAAAGTCTGTAGTTCTTGCACGAGATTGCCGCGTCGCTGCGCTCCTCGCAATGACACGGAAAGGCTGCCCTCTTTGTCATTGCGAGACCGGTGCGCACACCGGTCGTGGCAATCTGCGGTTATAGTTTTGTACAAAGTCTGTAGTTCCTGCACGAGATTGCCGCGTCGCTGCGCTCCTCGCAATGACAGGGTGGGGGAGGCTGTGCGCGGTTGGTAGTTTCTGCCCCGGTGCGCCCTACGAGAGCAGTTTTCTTTAGTATCTGTCATGACCGGAGAATATTGCACGGGAAAATCTTCCGTGTCGAATTTGTCGAATTTGTCGAATTTTGTCGAATTCGGTCGAAACTATCTGTATCATACATTATTTGTCATGCAAATGCAAGAGTGGTTACAAATAAATTGCGGAGGTCTCCGAACAAATCGGCTGCGGCACTTTTGCGTATCGTTTCGGAGCATTTCGAGCGCTTTTCCGTCGGCAATGAAAAACTTTCCCCAAAACGCGGTTGTCGCGGCGCATAGAGTGTGATATAATATAAGGAACCTCTGAACAAATCAGCGGCGGCGCTCGGCGGATCTTTTGCCGCAACTTTTCGGTTTGAAAACCTTGAAATACACAGAGTATTCCTGCGGTTTCCAAGCCTCAATTTGCGACAAAATCTCTCGCCGACCGCTCTTGCGGATTGATTCAGAGCTTCCATAAGCTCAGAAAGAAAGCAATTTGCGGAGGGAAGCAATGCGAGATACAATACTTGTCAGAGGCGCAAGAGAGAATAACTTAAAAAATGTAGATGTGGAGATCCCACGCAACGCACTCAGCGTGTTTACCGGGCTTTCCGGCTCGGGAAAGTCGTCTCTCGCGTTCGATACGATCTATGCCGAGGGACGCAGACGCTATGTGGAGTCGCTTTCCGCTTATGTGCGGCAGTTTTTGGGGCAGATGGACAAGCCCGATGTCGATGTGATCGAGGGACTTTCGCCTGCCATCTCCATTGACCAAAAGACCACATCAAAGAACCCCCGCTCCACCGTGGGCACGGTCACGGAGATCTATGACTATCTGCGTCTGCTCTGGGCGCGTGCGGGAACGCCCCACTGCCCGAAATGCGGCAGGGAGATTCGCCGTCAGAGCGTGGATCAGATCGTGGATAAGGTGCTTGCCATGCCCGAGGGAACACGCTTTCAGGTGCTGTCGCCCATCGTGCGCGGCAAAAAGGGCGAGCATACCAAGCTTTTGGAGGACGCGCGCCGCAGCGGCTTTGCCCGTGTGCGCATCGACGGCATCAACTACGATCTGAGCGAAGAGATTTCGCTGGAAAAGAATAAAAAGCACGCCATCGAATTGGTCGTGGATCGCCTCGTCCTGCGGGGAGACATTACCCGCAGACTGACTGACAGCGTGGAAACCGCCCTGTCCCACGGCGGCGGGCTTGTCATCATCCAGTGCCCCGACACCGGCGAGGAGACGCTGTTTTCCCGCAACTACGCCTGCGACGAATGCGGTATTTCCATGCCGGAGCTTTCGCCGCGCCTGTTTTCCTTCAATAATCCCCTCGGCGCATGCCCGGAATGCTCGGGCTTGGGCTTCCGCCTGAAGGTCGATCCCGCGCTTGTCGTCCCGAATCCCGATCTGTCCATCTATGACGGCGCGATTCAGGCAAGCGGATGGGGAAACATCAAAAACGATTCCATCGCGCGGATGTACTTCGAAGCCTTGGCGCTTAAATATCATTTCGACCTCAATACGCCGTTCCATGCGCTTTCGGAGGCTGCCCGCGAGGTGATTCTGTACGGCACAAAGGGCGAAAAGCTTCAACTGCATTATGAACGCGGGAACGGCAAGGGAACGCTGGAGCAAGCGTTCGAGGGGATTATTCCCAATGTGGAGCGCCGTGCCCGTGAAACCCAGTCCGATGCCGTGCGCAAGGAGCTGGAGGAGCTGATGACGACCTCGCCCTGCCCGCACTGCGGCGGTGAGCGCCTGTCCGATATTGCCCGGGCGGTGACGGTCGGCGGGCTGTCCATCATGCAATTCTGCGCCATGCCGGTCAATAAGGAGCTGGAGTTCCTTGACACCCTGCACCTTGAAGGGGCGCAGGCGATCATTGCGGAGCAGATTCTGCGCGAGATTCGCTCCCGGCTCGGCTTCCTGCAGAGCGTCGGGCTGCAATATCTGACCCTCTCCCGCTCTGCGGGGACGCTTTCCGGCGGCGAGGCGCAGCGTATCCGCCTTGCCACGCAGATCGGCTCGTCGCTGATGGGTGTGCTGTATATCCTCGACGAGCCGAGCATCGGACTCCACCAGCGGGACAACGACAAGCTGCTTGCGACGCTGCGCCGTCTGCGGGATTTGGGAAATACCCTGATCGTCGTGGAGCACGATGAGGACACCATGCGTGCGGCGGATTATATTGTCGATGTCGGTCCCGGCGCGGGGGTCCACGGCGGCGAGATCGTCGCCCAGGGCACCTTGCAGCAGATCATGGACACGCCGGAGAGCCTGACGGGACAATACCTCTCCGGAAAAAGAAAGATCCCCGTACCGGCGCAGCGCCGGCAGGGGAACGGCAAGCACCTGCGTGTTTGCGGGTGCTGCGAAAACAATCTGGATCATGTTGATGTGGACATTCCGCTGGGAACCTTTACCTGCGTGACGGGCGTTTCGGGCAGCGGAAAATCCTCTCTGGTCAATGAGATCATCGCCAAACGGCTGCTCGGGAAGCTCAACGGCGCGCGCGTCCGCCCGGGCAAGCATGACCGCATGGAGGGGATCGGGAATCTTGATAAGGTTATCGTAATTGATCAAAGCCCCATCGGACGCACCCCGCGCTCGAATCCGGCAACCTATACGGGGCTGTTCACCGATATCCGCGACCTCTATGCCTCTACCGCCGATGCCCGTGAGCGCGGCTACAGCGCGGGGCGCTTCTCCTTTAATGTCAAGGGCGGGCGCTGCGAGGCGTGCTGCGGCGACGGTCTGGTGAAGATCGAGATGCACTTCCTGCCGGATGTCTATGTGCCCTGCGAGGTCTGCCACGGCAAGCGCTATAACCGCGAGACGCTGGAGGTGCTGTATCGAGGAAAGAACATCTCTGAGGTCTTGGAGATGACGGCGGATGAGGCGCTGGAGTTCTTCGAGCATCAGCCGCGCCTGCGTGAAAAGGTTGCAACGCTGGTGGAGGTGGGCTTGGGCTATATCAAGCTTGGGCAAAGCTCCACCACACTCTCCGGCGGCGAAGCCCAGCGCGTCAAGCTGGCGACGGAGCTTTCCCGCCGTGCGACGGGGCGCACGCTGTATATTCTCGACGAGCCGACCACGGGCTTGCATATGTATGATGTGCAGAAGCTCTTGGAGGTACTCCAACGACTTGTCGATGTAGGAAACACTGTGCTTGTCATTGAGCATAATCTCGATGTCATTAAGACTGCCGATCACCTGATCGACTTGGGACCCGAGGGCGGCGACGGCGGCGGCAGGATCGTCGCCTGCGGTACGCCGGAGGAGGTTGCCGCCTGTGAAAAGTCCTATACGGGGCAGTATTTGAAAAAGGTACTTTTTGAGGAGTGACACACCATGACAAAGGATCGCCTGACGCGCCGCTTTCTGACGCGGGATCCCGACGCTTTGCCGGATGTGCAGCTGCTGGAGCTGCTGCTTCGTTTCAGTGCGGAGGACGCTGCGGGACTGGCTGCGCGGCTCATGGAGCAGTACCCGAGCATTGCCGCGCTGATCGAGGCGGACCCTGACCGGCTTGCGGAGATCGAGGGCATGAATGAGGAGAGCGTCCTGCTCCTGCGCCTTGTGCCGGAGCTGCACCGCCGCTATTTCCTCTCCCGTTCACAGGGGGAGACGCGGCTTTTGAGCAGCACGGATTTCGGACGCTATCTGCTGCCGTATTTCTACGGCGCGCGGGATGAGATGATCTACTTGCTCCTGCTCGACGCTGCCGGAAAGGTCTTGAATTGCCGGAAGTTAGGGCAGGGCAGCGTCAATTCCGCCAATGTGCCTACACGCTGTTTGGTGCAGGAGGCTTTGACTGCCAACGCCACCGGCATTGTCCTGGCGCATAATCACCCCTCGGGGATCGCGCTGCCGTCGAAGGAGGATATCGAGATCACCTTGCGCCTGCGCGACGCGTTAAGCGCATTGGAGATCATGCTCCTTGACCATATCGTTATTGCCGACGACGATTTCGTCTCCATGCGCGAAAGCGGCTATTTCCGAGATTACGGTTATTGAGGGCGGAAAAGCTTTTTTGCAGCAGCCCTTGTAGGGCGGGGACATGTCCCCGCCGACCGCGTAAGCGGCAGACGATACAAACAAGCATGTATGCAGTCGCTAGTTCCTACATGCGGCGGGGACATGTCCCCGCCCTACAAAAGTGCATCCGTGATTGCGCCCAGCCTCCAAATCTGTCATTGCGAAACCGGTGCGCACACCGGTTGTGGCAATCCCGTGCAGGAACTACAATAGATTGCCGCATTGCCACACTCCCCGCGATCCACACGCGAAAAATGCACCACGAAAAACGAAACAGCCCTTGTAGGGCGGGGACATGTCCCCGCCGACCGCGTAAGCGGCAGACGATAGTAGGGAAGAACCTGCTGCTGATTTTCTCCGTTTCTTACAAAGTTTCTTGAAAAAATTTATGAAAAATCACAAAAAAGGGCTTGACATTCACGGGCGCGTGTATTACAATAAGCAAGCGCGTGTGGGGATAGTCTGCGCGTGCAACTGCGATGATGCAGGAGATTGCGCCGTAAGGCGGTAACTTCTGCGGAGTATGTCCGGTCATCGGGCGGCTGAGGCA
>CAMAEX010000156.1:0-4845 GCA_945832065.1 uncultured Clostridia bacterium
GTTCGCGAGGAACGAGCGTTACGGATGCGGCGTGCCCCTTGCGGGTATTGCGGGTGCAATCTCGTGCAGGAACTGCCGAGTTTGTACAAAGAAGAAACCGTAGATTGCCACGACCAGTGTGCGCACTGGTCTCGCAATGACAAATCAGGGGAGTGCGTTTTCACTATCGCCATTCGCCATTCATTATTCACTACGCACTACTCATTGCATCATAGGAGGAATCGCCATGCGTACCATTTCTGAACTTGCCCCCAATATTGAATATGTATCACGCTTCGATGAGGAGATCGGTGCGCTGATGGGTGATGAGCTGCGCCGCCAGCGGCGGAACATCGAGCTGATCGCCTCGGAGAATATCGCCTCCGCCGCCGTCATCGCCTGCATGGGCACGGTGCTGACCAACAAATATGCCGAGGGTCTGCCCGCAAAGCGTTATTACGGCGGCTGCGAGGTGGTGGACGAGGTCGAGCGCCTTGCCATTGCCCGCGCAAAGCAGCTCTTCGGCGCGGAATTTGTCAATGTCCAGCCCCACAGCGGCGCGCAGGCGAATTTGGCGGTCTATGCCGCGCTTTTGCAGCCGGGCGATACGATCCTCGGCATGAGCCTTGCAAACGGCGGCCATCTGACCCACGGCGCGCCCGCCAACCAGTCGGGCAAGGTCTATAACGCGATCTCCTACGGCGTCGATCCGCAGACCGGCAGGATCGACTATGACGAGGTCGCCCGCTTGGCGGAACAGCACAAGCCGAAGCTGATCGTTGCGGGCGCGTCCGCCTATCCGCGCGCGATTGATTTCAAAAGATTCGCGGAGATCGCCCATGCCAACGGTGCGCTTCTGATGGTCGATATGGCGCACATTGCGGGCTTGGTCGCCGGCGGCGCACATATGAGCCCCGTGCCCTATGCCGACATCGTGACGACTACCACCCACAAGACCCTGCGCGGTCCGCGGGGCGGCATCATCATGGGCAAGGAGGAGTTTGCGAAAAAGATCAACTCCGCCGTCTTCCCCGGCACCCAGGGCGGTCCCCTGATGCATGTCATTGCGGCAAAAGCCATCTGTTTCCGCGAGGCGATGCAGCCGGAGTTCTCCGACTATGCCCATCAGATCGTGAAAAACGCGCAGGCGCTTGCTGCTGCGCTGCTGGAAAAGGGCTTTGACCTTGTCTCGGGCGGCACGGACAACCACCTCATGCTTGCCGATCTGCGTCCCCTGCATATCACAGGCAAGGAGCTGCAGCGGCGTTTGGACGAGAATTACATCACCGTCAACAAGAACGCCATCCCGAACGACCCCGAAAAGCCCTTTGTCACCAGCGGCGTGCGCATCGGCACTCCGGCGGCGACCACCAGAGGCATGAAGGAGGACGACATGCGTGTGATCGCGGAGTGCATCTATGACACCGCTGCGGATTTCGAGGGTACGCAGGAAAAAGTGCGCGCTGCCGTGGGTGAACTGACGAAGAAATACCCGCTGTATGAATAAGGGAAATTTTCCATTGCAAGCGGACAAAATTCGTGGTATGATGGGGAATATCAAACTTGCAAAAGGAGAATCCCTGTGAAAGAAACAAAAAGATTTCTTGCACTGCTGCTGATCGCGGTAATGCTGCTTACGACCCTTGTCGGCTGCAAGAAGCAGCAGGACGATGCGGAAGCTACCTCTACGAGTGAAACAACGCAGGCGACCGAGACGACGGATGCCCCCACGGAGAGCACGACGGAAGAACCTGCCCTTTCCGAGCCTGCGGGCTACGGCAACAACACCGTTGCGGCGCTTTCGAATTATGCCATTCAGACCGCATCGCCCGATGACACGGTCATGACCTCTGTGATCGCCGTGGATGCGCAGAATCATCCGCTGCTGACCAATGCGGCGATGCAGATCTGCTACTGGGTCGAGTTCTACGGCTTTATGAACAACTACGGCGAATATGCCAACCTCATGGGCCTGGACTATTCCGTGCCCCTCGCGGAGCAGAATTGCAGCGAGGATCGCACCTGGGAGCAGTATTTCCTGGAGGCGGCGGCGCAGCATTACAGTGAGAACTACGCATTGGCGCAGGCTGCCTACGCCAATGGCTATACCCTTCCCCCGGAGGATGCGGCTGCCATCGAAGACATTGCCGATCCCAACGGGAGCTTTGCCGCAGAGGCGACAGAGGCAGGCTACGACAGCCCGGAGGCGTATCTTAAAGCCAACTTCGGCGACGGTGTCAGCATTGCGGACTATCAGGACTATCTGCGGATGTTCTATGCGGCGGTGGACTACTATAACCAGATCGCGCAGGACATGGAGGACACTCTGACCGATGCCGAAATTGAGGCATATTACGACGAGAACGCGGCGACCTATGAGGAGAGCCGCCTGTTCAAGCACAATAACGTCTCCGTGCGCCATATTCTGATCGCTCCGGAGGGCGACAAGGACGAGACGCTGAACGACTGGACGCAGGAGCAGTGGGCGGCAGCCGAGACAAAGGCAAATGAGGTTTACGCCCTTTGGGAGGCAGACCCCACCGAGGAAAATTTCGCCGCGCTTGCGACGGAATACACCGACGATACCGGCTCTGCGCAGAACGGCGGTCTGTATGAGGACTTTGCCACGAACGCAATGGTGGAGGAGTTCAGCGATTGGAGCTTCGATCCCGAACGGATGGCAGGCGACACCGGCATCGTCAAGACGACCTACGGCTATCATATCATGTATTTTGTCGAGCAGACCGAGACACGCGCTTGGTTCGACACCGCAAAGTCGGATATGGCGAATGCGCGCATTGAGGAGCGCATGGCAGAGCTGTGCGAGACCTATCCCGTCCGATTTGACTATACGCTCGTGCGTGTTTTCGACATGGTGAGCAAAATGGCGGCAGAGGAGACCCCGCAGGGCTGATCGGCTGAGAATTCTATAAAAACAATCAATTCCCCTCAAAGGATGAATGTCCTTTGAGGGGATGGTGTTTTTTAAGTGAATCGTGAAGATAGAATAGAGAATCGTGTCGGTGCGCTCCGGGCGGATTTTGAATTGCGACTGGGCTTCCTTTTACACGTCATTGCGAGGAGCGAAGCGACGCGGCAATCTTGTGCAGGAACTACCGGCTGCATACAGACCTACAGCATGAGATTGCCACGACCAGTGTGCGCACTGGTCTCGCAATGACAAAGTGAGGTAGCCTCTCCGTGTCATTGCGAGGAGCGAAGCGACGCGGTAGCGCAGCCGTTCGCGAGGGACGAGCGTTACGGATGCGGCATACCCCCTGCGCAGCCGTTCGCGACGAAGGAGCGCTACGGATGCGGCGTGCCCCTTGCGGGTATTGCGGGTGCAATCTTGTGCAGGAACTGCCGGGTGTGTACCAAATTGTTCTTCTATACCGACTGCCGCTTATGCGGACGGCGGGGACAAGTCCGAAGCTTTTCGGGGATCATTCCGCGACTTGGTTGATCACGCCGAGGAAGAGGAAGGTCTGCGTTTCGTTGTCGTAGATGCCCATCACGAACGGACGGCTGAGGAAGACGGACTTTTGCATGAACATCCCGCACTCCTTCATGATAATGGCAGTCGCGGCGGCTGCCTTGGTGCCGTTTTCGTCTACCTCGAGGTAGGTCTTTTGCAGCACGGTGTCAATGCAGAGCGGTTTGTCCGCAATGCCGGAAAAATCCGCGCCGCTCCCGAAGGCGAGAGGCATCCCCATTGCGCACAGCGGCTCGTTCAGCTCCCTTGTCGTCTCGGTTTTCAGCTTTGGCATGGTGACCTTCACGCTCTCCGAGGAGGCGTTTGCGATGGTGTCCAGCAGCTTTTCCCCCGTCAGGGAGGAAAGATACTCCTCCATCGTCACACCCTCGTTCGGCAGCAATGCAAGGTAGCTGTAGCGCCCGCCCTCGTACGGCTTCAAAAAGCCGGTCGCCATGCCGTCGTCGAGATAGGAGCTTTCCTCGCTGTGCAGGTAGGAGGCTTGCTGCACCGTGCCGTCTGCCGCGGTGAATTCCCCGTCGGTGGCGTTGTCCTCGGCGTATTTCTCCTGCCACTGCGCGTCAAAGGTCAGCGCATTGATCAGCACAAGCATCATCTCTGCCGACATATCCTCCAGCATGGTGGGGATCCGTCCGTCGGTATGTGTGCTGACCCAGTCGTTGATCTCCTTGACGGTCTGCATGTCAAAGGGCTTGCGATAGGCATCCGCGCCGTAATAGTCGGCGTTCGCCTGCAAAAAGGCATCCTTTACGACGAGAGATTCCGTGTCACGGAACCAAATGGAGTTAGCTCCGGTGACCTCGCTGCCCATGTCGCAGCCGTGGAGATATTCGTTCAATGCGCCGATGGGCAGACCGAGTACGGTTTCCATCTGCGCAAGCGTCTCGCCCTGCGCGCCGTTGGCGGTCATGGCGAGGGCGACCATCGCGGAATAGGGGGACAAAACGCAGTTATCCGTCCCGTCCGCGCTGCCTTGCAGCAGTCCGACGGCAAAATTTGCCGCAGCCGTGGAAAACGCGGCATCGGAGGGGCGTTTCTCGGCGTTTCCCGGCTGTACGGACGCCATCAGATTGACAGCCTCTATGACGGATGTGTGATTTTCGACTTCCTTCGTCTGCGCGGAGCCGACCTCGGATCGGCAGCCGGTGATCGGCAGCAATAGCACAAAGCTGAGCAGCAGACAGAGCTTCCTGGTAAAGTGCTTCATAAGGGGAACCTCCTTCATTTTCCTTTGCTTCTTTGACGCAGAAGCTTCCAAAATGTTCCGAAAAAAATAAAAAGATGCCTGTGAGGCGAGTCAATGGAGAGAATTGGGGATTTCTGATACTGAAAACCGATTAAAATATTCATTTCAATCGGTTTTCAACGCCGTA
>CAMAEX010000157.1:0-4805 GCA_945832065.1 uncultured Clostridia bacterium
CTGCAAAATGTCTTTGATTATCCGTCTGTGGAGGAACTTTCTGCGTGCATTGAAAACGGCGACAGGCAGGAGCATTTCTTTGCGGATCGGGATTTTACGGCAGTGAACGCGATTCTGGAAAAGAATCAGACGGCATATATCACCGCACCGAAAGCGGAGCCTGTGGGGAATATTTTGCTGGCGGGCGCAACGGGATATCTCGGTATCCATATTCTGGCGGACTTCCTTGACAAGGACGACGGTATTGCATACTGCCTTGTGCGCGGCAAGAATGCAGCGCAGAGCAAACAGCGGCTTCGGGAATTGCTTACCTTCTATTTCGGCAGGAAATATGAGGATATGCGCCGCATTGAGGTCGTTTGTGCGGATCTGCAAAAGGAGCTTTTTGGTCTGGCAGAGCAGGAATATGAGGCTTTGCTGCGCTGTGTGGATACCGTGATCAACGCTGCTGCCAGCGTAAAGCACTACGGCTCTTACCGGTATTTTTACGAGAGCAATGTGGAAACGGTCAAGCGGCTGATCGCTTTCTGCAATGCTGCGAACGCAAAGCTGATCCATACTTCCACATTGAGCGTGTCCGGCAATACATTCGGTGATGATTTTGACGGCTACA
Organism: uncultured Clostridia bacterium; assembly: GCA_945832065.1. Taxonomy (GTDB): domain Bacteria; phylum Bacillota; class Clostridia; order Oscillospirales; family Oscillospiraceae; genus JAZOXB01. The sequence continues at coordinate 614 of CAMAEX010000157.1, forward strand.
TCAGCAAAACGGAGAAGTATTTTGATGAAAGCAGCCTTTATATCGGGCAGCCGCTGGAGAATGTTTATGCCCGCAGCAAATTTGAGGCGGAGCTGGAAGTGCTGGAGGCGATGCGGCAGGGACTGCGCGCAAATATGATGCGCATGGGCAATTTGTCCAACCGTCTGTCGGATGGCGTTTTTCAGAAGAATCACGAAACGAATGCCGCGCTGCGCCGTATCACAGCAATTTTGGAGCTTGGCTGTGTGCCGGAGTATCTGATGGATATTTACGCGGAGTTTACGCCGATTGACGAAGCGGCAAGTGCGGTGATGACCCTGACCCGTCATTTCAGCAGAGAGCAAACGGTTTTTCATATCAACAGCACGAAGGTCGTTTATATGGATCGGCTGCTGGAATACTTCAATGCGCTTGGATATCCTCTGAAAACCGTCAGCGGCGCGGAATTTACTGCCGCCTTAAGAGAAACGGCAAAGCGCACCGATATGGAGCATATTTTTGAAACCTTTATCAACGATATGGACGAAAACGAGAAACTCAATTATGACAGCAATATTCGAATTGAAAACGACTTTACGGTGCAGTGTTTGAAAAACCTCGGCTTTGCATGGTCGGATATTGATCTGTCGTATTTCAAAAAGTACGCGGATTATTTCAAGAAGATCGGCTATTGGGCGTAAACGTCGCGCTTGGGAGATCGTAGGTGCGCTGCATAGAGCAAAGTGCCTGCACAGGATTGCCACGGCGCAAGCGCCTCGCAATGACAGGTTAGGGTAGCCTTTTTGTCATTGCGAGGAGCGCACACCCGCAAGGGGTACGCCGCATCCGTAACACTCGTTCCTCGCGAACGGCTGCGCAAGCGCCTCGCAATGACAGATGAGGGTTACCTTTTTGTCATTGTCATGAAACCCGTTGTAGGGCGGCGACATGTCCCCGCCGGTGCAGGAACTACCGACTGCGTACAAACTTGTTCATGCATGCCGTCTGCCGCTTCGCGGAACGGCGGGGGGACGTTTGCGAGCGCCGCCTGCGGCGGAAGAAGCGAGCAAAAAGGAGTGGCAGAATCAAGGCGATTGGCAAGCGGGCTTCGCCCGCGCAGACAGAGCCGCTGATTCAACAGAACATGTCCCCGCCCTACGGGGGTGATTGCGGAGGATGGGGTGTGATACGTTGAAAAAGTGCCGGCAAGAGATTGCCACGGCGCAAGCGCCTCGCAATGACAGGTGGGTGAGGCTTTTTGTAATTCTTATGAACCTCTCTGTAGTGCGGGGACATGTCCCCGTCTTACAGGGGCAAAACAAAAAACATCCCTTCGTCGTTTTTGGCGACGAGGGGATGTTCGCATTATTCGTAATTGCCGTAGACCCATGCGTTGGGGAGGAGGCGGGATTGGATGTTGGTGTTGCTGCATTTGGTGACATACTCGCCGTTGTACCACATGACTGCGCTGGCGCCGCCGTCGAGGTTCATGGCATTGTAGCACTTGTGCCGCTTGAGGATCTCGGCGCACTCCTCTACATCCGTGCCAATGGAACGGCCGACCATTCTGCCCTCAATGATGAGCATCAGAATCTCGTCGTTCTCGGACTGACCGATGGCTGCGCGGGGATGGACACCGCCGTAGCCGGAGAAGCCGCTGACGATCAGCTCGCCGTCCACGATCAGGGCGGGGGAGAACTCCACCGCGTCTGTGACATCGGAGGCGACCGGCTCAAACGAGTCGATGACATAGAGCTTATTGTCCTGCGTCAGCTCCAGACGCTTGGTGCCCGGTGTGAGATCATGCGTACCGTAGGAGGTGCCGCTGCACATGACATAGCCTGCGACGACGCCGCCTGTGCCGTTTCCGCCGGGATCATAGAAGCCGCTGCCCACGATGCCGAGAACGCCGTTGTTGCCCTCCACAAGGTCTTCCAATGTCTGACCGTAGGAGCCGATGCCTGCGGACGGCCCGCAGCGGAGCTGCGCGGGGTCTTTTGCAATGGCGAGCACGCCCTGATAGCCGTTGCCTGATTTGCTGCCCGCGACACGGACAAGCAGAATTTGATTCTCCGCATCAATGGCAAGGACTTGCTCTCCCATCGTGGTATAGATGCTCGTGCCCTCGTCGTAGATGCCCGCTTCATTGATATAGATATGATCCCAGCCGTTGGCAAGCGCCTCCGGATGCTCGTCCAAATACTCCTCAAAGGAGGTACGGTTCAGCTCCCAGAAAAGCTCGTAAAAGCGCTCCTCGGCGGTATCCGGATTGAGCGGCTCTGTTTCGGAGGAAGGCTCGGTGGGAGTATCCGGGTCGGCAGGTTGGGTCGGCGCGGGGCGCTGGCTGTTCTCACCGACGCTGCTGAGCTTGAGATAATCATTTTTTAAGATCTGGTTGTTGATCATGTATTCCGGCAGAAAAGCGCTGGCAAGCCATTGATGCGACAAGGTGGACAGCGCCGTGTCGATATACATCTCTCGCAAATTCTTGATCGAAGAGATATCCGTAAATACAACGAAGCAGTACAGCGCTTCAAAAAACAGCACGATGCATAAGAGAACCGTGATGACCCGCAGCTTGCGGTTTTTCTTCTTTTTCTTTTTTGACTTTTTGCGCTGCTCCGCCTCGACACCCTCTTCAGGCAAGGCATCCGCTGCGCCACCGTAGGCTTGCGGGCGTCTGCGCTCGGAGGAAGCAGAATCGAAATCTTTGATGAAGCATCGCCTCCTTTGATATCAATCGGTTTTTATCTTACCACACTTGCGAGCTTCTGTAAATATAAAAACCTGACATATTTGTTAACAATTTGTATCCTATGGAGAACGGACATTTTTCTATTTTTTGCCGACCGGCGGATGTGTTTGCCGCATATCGTCGATGGATGCCTCAACCGTATGCGGGATGGGCTTCCATTCCACCTTGGTCACAAGGGCGATCAGCATGGAGATGCGTCCGATGATGTCGAAGAGTGGGAAGGTCAGGCAGAACCAGACCTTTTTATACCACGGCATGGGCTTGATATGCTTTCGCTCCATGATGGAGACATAGATCGAGGTGACAATATCTGAGAGGTAGCCTTTGCCGATGCCGTACAGCCATGTCAGCACCGCGCCGCCGAAGAAACCGAAGGTCTGCGTGGTCAGCAGCCAGACGAACAGGCTGATCGTCAGCTTGGCGATTTTGATAAACGAGCTGTAAAGGGAATGGGGGAAGACGATTGTCAGCATATCGTATGCCATGAAAGAGTCTGCGGCATTGCCTGCGGTGAAGATGCGCCGGAACAGTCTGCCGCCGACCTTGCGCATGACCTGCAAATGACCCTTTGACCAGCGGATACGCTGGCGGAAGGCGATGCGCAGGGAGGTCGGCTGCTCGTCATAGAACTCCGCCGCGTTGCAGTAGGAGACCGGGCAGCCCATGATGACTGCCTCTGCGCACAGCTCGCGATCCTCGGTCAGCGTCACATAATTCCAGCCGTTTTTGAGCAGGGAGGAGGCGACCAAAAGCCCCGTGCCTTGAATTCTCGTGGCAAGCCCCAACAGGGAGCGCGCGCGGTGCTCGGTGCGGATGGTGCGCATCCAGTGCATCGCGTAGGAGTGGGCGATCCAGTTGTCGTCAATGTTTTTGGTGTTGCGGTAAGAGGTGACGATGCGCTCACCTGCGTCAAAAGCCTCGTTCATGCGGGAGATGTAATCCTGCTTGAGCAGATTGTCCGCGTCAAAGATAAAATAAGCTTCAAAGGATTCGATGCCGTAGTCTCTGCGGATATGTTCAAATAAGAATTGCAGCGCGTAGCCCTTGGTGCGGTGCGCCGTATCAAAGCGCTCGTAACACACCGCTCCATGGGCGCGGGCGACATCTGCCGTTTTGTCCGTGCAGTTGTCCGCGACGACGAAGGGTGTGACCAGCTCGGAGGGATAATCCTGCCGCCGGATACTGTCCAGCAGATTGCCGATCATCTTCTCTTCGTTGCGCGCCGCGATGACAACGGCATATTTGTGCTGCCGCTTTGCTTTCGGAAAGACGCGCGTGGCAAACAGACCGACGACGACATAAACCGAACGGTAGGAATAAAACGCGGCAATCAGGGAACCGATGGCGGAGACGATGGCGAGCAGGAGAGTTGCAGTTTGCATAGGAACTCCTTTTCCTAAGGAACCTCTGAACAAATCGGCTGCGGCGCTCGGCGGATCTTTTGCCGCAACTTTTCGG
>CAMAEX010000158.1:0-4803 GCA_945832065.1 uncultured Clostridia bacterium
ATCGTCATCGGCGATAACGACACCCTTGCAGCCATCGTGGCAGTCAGCGTCCGAGCCGATCTGCTGATTCTCCTTTCGGACATTGACGGGCTGTATACCGCGGATCCGCGCACCGACAAAAACGCGCAACTCATCTCCACGGTTGAGGAGATCACCCCCGAGCTGCTTGCCGCCGCAGGCGGAAGTGGTTCGAGTCTCGGCACGGGCGGCATGACAACCAAGCTGCACGCAGCGCAGACCGTGAACGCCGCAGGCATCGACATGGTCATCGCCAGCGGCGCGGATCCGAACATTCTTTACCGCATTGCCGCAAATGAGGCGGCAGGCACACGATTCTTAGGGAGGCACTGACATGACGACCTTAGCGCAAATGCGGCAGGCAAAGGCAGCCGCGCCCATGCTGGCAGCCGCAGCAACCGAAGCAAAGAACAACGCCCTTTTTGCAATGGCACAGGCGCTCTGTGTACATACCAAAGACATCCTCGCGGCAAACGCGCAGGACATGGAGGCGGCAAATCTGCATATCTCCCCCGTCATGCTCGACCGTTTGGCGCTGACCGAGGCGCGGATCGCTGCCATGGCGGAGGGCGTGCGGCAGGTGGCGGGCTTGCCCGATCCCGTCGGAGAAGTGCTCTCCCGGGAGGTGCGCCCGAACGGGCTTATCATTGAGAAGACCGCCGTGCCGCTGGGTGTGATCGCGATCATCTACGAAAGCCGCCCGAATGTGACCTCTGACGCGGCATCGCTGTGCGTCAAAAGCGGCAACGCCTGTCTCCTGCGCGGCGGGAAGGAAGCCTACCGCTCCGCCCGTGCGATCACGGAAGCCTTACAGGAAGGCTTGATGCAGGCAGGACTGCCCCCGATGCTCGTCCAGCTTGTCGAGGATACCACACGGCAAAGCGCAACGGAGCTGATGCAGGGCGTGGGTTATATTGACCTTCTCATCCCCCGCGGCGGTGCCGGTCTGATCCGTGCCTGCACGGAGAACGCAAAAGTCCCCTGTATCCAAACGGGTACGGGCATCTGCCATATCTATATCGACCGCGCCGCAGACGAAGCAATGGCGCTCTCGATCCTTGAAAACGCGAAAGCAAGCCGTCCCTCCGTGTGTAACGCGGCGGAGGTCTGCCTCGTCCACAAAGACATTGCTGAGCATTTCCTGCCGAAGCTCCGCGACACGCTGACGGAGGCGCGCAGCGCAGCGGTCAAGTCCCCCGTCTCCTTCCGCGCGGACGAGCGGGCGTATCCCCTGCTGGGCGGTATCCCGGCAGGCGTGGATGATTTTGACACAGAATTTTTGGATTATATCTTAGCCGTCAAGGTCGTTGATTCGCTTGACGAGGCGCTCGCCCACATTGCCGTCCATTCGACCGGACACAGCGAGGCGATCGTCACCGCCGACGAAGCCGCCGCCGCGCAATTTGTGCGCAGGGTGGACAGCGCGGCGGTCTATGTCAACGCCTCCACCCGCTTCACCGACGGCGGCGAATTCGGGCTCGGCTGCGAAATGGGCATCTCGACGCAGAAGCTCCACGCGCGCGGTCCGATGGGCTTGCGGGAGCTGACAAGCTATAAATACATTGTCCGTGGAAACGGGCAGATTCGCTGAGGTGATCGTCATGGACAAGATCGGATTCATCGGTGTCGGCAACATGGGCGGCACGCTTGCTAAGGTTGTCTTGCATAATGTCGGCACGGAACGTCTGCTTGTCAGCAGCCGGACAAAGGAAAGATCAAAGGCATTCGCCGCAGAATACGGCGGCACCGCCGTGGATAACCGTACCTTGGCGGCAGAGGCATCCGTCATTTTTCTCGGTGTCAAGCCCCAAAAGATGGCGGAGGTACTTGCCGACCTTGCGCCCGTTCTCTCCGCGAGAAAAGACCATTTTCTCCTTGTGTCGATGGCTGCTGGACTGGCAGCGGCACAGATCGCGGACATGGCGGACGGTAAAAGCTATCCCGTCGTGCGCATCATGCCCAATACCCCTGCGCAGGTCGGCAAGGGTACCATCCCCTATTGCGGAAACGCCGCCGCAACGGAGGAAGACTTTGCGTTGCTGGAAAGCCTGTTGCAGGGCGCAGGCTGGGTCACACCCTTACCTGAAAACCTGATCGATGCGGCAAGCGCCGTCTCGGGCTGCGGACCGGCGTTTGTCTGCGTCTTTGCGGAAGCCCTCGCGGACGCCGGTGTTGCCTGCGGTCTGCCGCGCCAAACGGCGACCGACTTCGCCGCGCAAACGCTTCTGGGCACGGCGGAATTGATTCTCCAAACAGGGAAACACCCCGCCACCCTCAAGGACGCAGTCTGTTCCCCCGCAGGCAGCACCATTGCGGGCGTACACGCGCTCGAACAAGACGGTTTCCGCGCAGCCGCAGAAAATGCCGTCCTCGCCGCCTTCGCACGCACCAAGGAACTGGGGAAATAAAAACAACAAGGACGGAAACTTATCCGCTTCCTGCCTTACAAAACAAATCTGCCTGCGTCTTTCCGAGACGCAGGCAGATTTGTTTATGCATTTTCTTCGAGCCAAGCTTTCATTTCGGCGCGGCCTTCCTCGCTCATGGGGTAGGTGCGTTCCGCCTCGATCTCACTCAGCTCATAGCACTTCTCCCCGTGCCACAGCTCGCAGCGCATGGAGCTGGCTGCAAGATCGACCTCTTTCGGCGTCGCCTTCACGACCTGCGGCTCGATCCGAAAGCGCAGACTGCCGCAGCTTCCCGTGAAAATATTGTCGTTCTCAAAGGTATGCAGCGTCGGGACAAAGATCTCCGCCATGGCTTACTCCTGCATCAGCGCTTCCATCTCGTCGATCAGTTCGCCGAACAGCGCCAGTGCCTCCTCGACGGGCTGCGTGGTGCTCATATCGACGCCCGCGCCCTTGAGCAGGTCAATGGGACTCTTGCTGCAACCGCCGGACAGGAAGCCGATATAATCCTTGACGGCGCTCTCTCCTTCCCGCAGGATGCGGCGAGAAAGGGCAATCGCGGCGGCATAGCCCGTGGCGTACTGGAAGACATAGTAGTTATAGTAGAAGTGCGGGATGCGCATCCACTCCATGTCGATCTCGTCGTCAAGAACGATGTTCTCGCCGAAATAGAGACGGTTCAGGCGGCGATACTCGGCGTTGAGGACATCCGGCGTAAGCGCGGTACCCTCCTGCGCCAGCTTGCCAATGTTCATTTCGAACTCGGCGAACATGGTCTGGCGGTAGAGCGTCGTGCGGAACTGCTCTAAGAAATGGTTGATGAGATAGGCGCGTTCCTTCTTGTCGGTGGTCTTGCCGAGGAGGTATTCCATCAGCAGCGCCTCGTTGCAGGTCGAAGCGACCTCCGCAACGAAGATCACATACTCCGCATCGAGCGGGTTCTGCGTGTGGTTAGAGAGATAGGAATGCAGCGCATGACCCATCTCATGCGCAAGGGTGAACTCGCTGTCGAGCGTGCCGGTGTAGTTCAAAAGGACGAACGGATGCACGCGCGCGCCAGCGGAATACGCGCCGGAGCGCTTGCCCGCGTTCTCATAGACGTCGATCCAGCGGCTGTCAAAGCCCTCCTTGAGGATCTTGCGGTAATCCTCACCGAGAGGCGCAAGGGCATCGTAAACGGTCTGCTTTGCCTCGTCGATGCTCGCACGCTTGGCGACGCCCTCCACCAACGGGGTGTAGAGATCGTACATATGCAGCTCGTCCACGCCGAGGAGCTTCTTGCGCAGATCAACATAGCGGTACATCTTATCCATATTCTTATGGACGGCTTCGATCAGGTTTGTATAGACCGCAACGGGCACATTGGTCGCGTCAAGAGAAGCCTCCAAAGAGGAATTGTACTTTCTCGCCTGCGCGAAGAACTGAAGCTGCTTGACCTGCGCGGACAGGACGGCAGAGATCGTGTTCTTATACGCGCCGTAGGTGTGGTAGAGGTTTTCAAACGCGCTCTTGCGCAGGGCGCGGTCGCTCGACTCCATGTAGGAGATATAAGTCCCCTGGGACAGCGGATGGCGATTTCCCTCGCTGTCTACGGCATCGGGGAAGGTCACATCGGCATCGTTGAACATGCCGTAGATATTGTCAGGCGCGTTTGCCATTTCGCCTGCGGCAGCCAGCAGCTTTTCCTCTGCGGGGCTGAGGACATGGGCGCGGCGGCGGCGAATGTCATTCAGGCAGCGGCGGTAGCGCTCCAGCTTGGGGCACTCGGCATAGAATTTCTCCATCGTCTCGTCGGAGATCGCCATGATCTCGGGCGTTGCGAAGCTGGAAGCAGCATTCAGCTCGACATATGCGCTCATGATCTTACCGACCATCGCCTGATATTTCGAAACACGGGCATCCTCGTCGGAGCGGCGCATGGCATAGTTGCCGAGGGCGTCAGCCAAGATCGCAACCTTTTCCTCCAGTTCCATATAGCCTAAGAGCTGTTCTGCGCTCTCACCGAGCTTGCCCGCAAACGCTGCATACTCAGAGACATACTGCTTTGCCTTTTCCAGATCCGCTTCCCAAAGCTCGTCCGTCGCGTAAATGTCATGGATCGCCCACTTGTCCTCCTCGCGCACCTCTGCGCGCTCGGGGATCTTTTTTGTATCAGCCATAAGTTACCTCCAATGTTTTTTCTTTATCATACCACATTCTATTTCGTTTCTCAATGCTTTTTCCAAAAAGAAAACGCCCGCAGAGGGCGTTTTCGGTTCTTAGGGAAGCTCTGAATGAATCTGCAAGAGCGGTCGGCGAGAGATTTTGTCGCAAATTGAGGTTGGGAAACCGCAGGAATACTTTGTGTATTTCAAGGTTTTCCAACCGAAAAGTTGCG
>CAMAEX010000159.1:0-4802 GCA_945832065.1 uncultured Clostridia bacterium
GCACGCCGCATCCGTAACGCTCCTTCGTCGCGAACGGCTGCGCTAACGACCTCGGTGTGCCGGTGCAGAACCCTAACCGCGCACAGTCCCCCCTTATCCCATTACACATTCATCCAAAAATCAATTTTTCCTTGAAAGCGCATACAATTTCCCACTCCCGACCAAAATCAACGGTTGGGAGTGGTTTTTCTTGGGGAAAATACGAATTGACAAATTTCTCTTTTGTGCTATACTATGCAAAAAAACGACAAGCTCGGAGGTTCCCCATGGGAAAATTTTCAAATATAATGATCGCCAGCGACTTTGACCGCACCCTGACCGACCCGCAGGATCACATTCCCCCGTCCAATCTCGACGCGATCCGTTATTTCATGGACGAGGGCGGCACCTTTACCGTAGCCAGCGGCAGAAGCATCCCGCTGTTTCGCCAAAAGGCGGCGCTTGTGCCCGTGAATGCCCCCTGCATTCTCAGCAACGGCGCGATCGTGTACGACTACGCGACCGAAACGCTTGCGCATTTTGAACCGCTGGACGAGGAATTCGCGCCGAAGATCATCGCCGCCGCGCGGGCGTATGACAATTCGCTGAGTGTTGAGGTGCAGTGCCTCGACAAGCATTACATCTACGGCACAGATACAACGCGTGACCGTTTCCTCACCGCCAGCGGGGTGAAGCCGATCCATATAGAGGAGGATCCGCCCTTCCCGTGGATGAAGATCGTCGTCTGCGCCGCGCAGGACCGTGTCATCGAGAGCTACGACGAGGTACCGCCCGAAAAGCTGGAAAAATTCCGCCTGCTGATGGAATATCTTGACCGCTTCTGCCGCGAGAAATGCTATGTCACCCGCTCCATGCCGCGGGTCATTGAGATCGGCGCGAACACCTGCAATAAAGGAACGGCAGCGCGTGCATTGGCAAATTCCCTCGGCGGGAAGACCCTTGTTTGCATCGGCGACGCGATGAACGATCTTACCATGCTCCGCGAGGCGGATATTGCCTATGTCCCCACGGACTGCGACCCCGCCCTGCGCTCCCTCCCCTTCTGCAAGCCCACGGTTTCCTGCACGGAAGGCACCGTCGCCGCAGCGATCAAAGCGCTGGAAGAAACCCTGAAATAATAAAATCCATCGCCCCTGCCCTTGCAGAGGCGATGGTTTTCTTTCTATAGAATGTAGGGCGGGGACATGTCCCAAATGACCGCGAAGGGGCGGACAGTACAAAGACACAAATTTGTACGCAATCGATACTTCCTGCCCAAGCTTGCACCTGCAAGGGGTATGCCGCATCCGTAGCGCTCGTTCCTCGCGAACGGCTGCCTTTTTTGTCATTGCGAGACCAGTGCGCACACTGGTCGTGGCAATCTCCTACAGACACCATCTTCATTCCGCCGCGCCGCCGGCGCTGAAATACTCCTGCGCAGGCGTGCCCGTTTCCCCGTTGTATTCCAGCAGGAAGCCCGCGCACTCGCCGTTCGGCGCTTCGATTTCAATGTACCACCTCGGCATTCCCTCCGGGCGCTCAAGTGCACTGAAAATCACGCAGCCATCCTCCGCATAGGTGGATTGTACCGCCTTGTCCGTCAGCGCATAGCCGCCCTCCTCGTCCCAAACCACACCGAACAGGTTAACATAACTTCCGACAAAACCAGGGATGATGTATACGTGGTCATACTCGCCCTCCCGCCATGTCACGGTAGCGGTCGGCTCCTTCTCGAACGGCTCATTCAGGAGCACGCCGAGCGTCCCCGCCTTAGCGTAGGCGGCGTAGGCGCTGTTTTCCATCATATCTATCAGCTGTGATTCCAATGTCACAGGTGCCTCAGTCGTTCTCGGCTGCGGTGCCTCTGCCGCACACGCGCTGAGCAGCAGTATCAGCATCGCGCAGAGGCATAGGATCCGTTGTTTCATGGCTGCTCCTTTCCCTGCATCTCCGCAAAGCAGGAATTTTCCTGCGGAGGATTGCACTTCTCCACGGTATATGTTATAATCAAACGCACCGGAGCAAGCGCTGTGTTTTCCTTTTCATGGAAACCGCTGCGCTTTCCGTATTTGTTATTATAGCATATTCTTTTTCATTTGTGGAGTGTTTTATGAAAAAAAGACGATTTCGTATCTGGCTGCTGCTTTCATGCTTGTGGCTTGTGGTGATTTTTGGGCACTCGTCCATGCCGGCTTCCGCAAGCAACGCCGAGAGTCTCGGGTTTTTGGCGGTCGTGCAGACGATGTTTCCATGGATGACAAACCATTTTCTGCGGAAGTTGGGGCATTTTACCGAATTTGCCGTTCTCGGCGTGTTTGTGACCGGAGCCTTCCGCAACGCGAAAAATTTCACGCTGTTCAAGCCCCTCGGGCTGTGTCTGTTCACCGCCGTGTGCGACGAAACCTTGCAGCTTTTCATCGCCGGTCGCAGCGGCAATGTCCGCGACATTTGGATCGACTTCTCCGGTGCCCTCCTCGGCACCCTCCTGACATGGCTGATCTATAAACTCCGCAAGCGCTGATCCCTCTGCACCTCTGTAGGGCGGGGACATGTCCCGGTCGTGTGCAGAAACCATCAACTGCATGCAAATCTTCCCATCATGTCATCGCAAACCGCAGGCGCAGCAACATCAAGACAACCCTCCGTTTCATCAGCGCCCCTCCGATCTCTGTGCGCTTTTACCCGTCCGCAGCCCCAAAAAATCCCGCGAATCGTTGCACTTTTTCCGTTTGCGTGATATAATAACGGCAAATACGCGAAAAGAGGGATTTTTTATGTGCGATTCCTGTAAACCGAAATTTTATATCACCACCCCGATCTACTACCCCTCGGATAAGCTGCACATCGGGCACACCTACTGCACCGTGGCGACCGACGCGATGGCGCGCTATAAGCGTCTGCGCGGCTACGATGTCATGTTCCTGACCGGCACGGACGAGCACGGGCAGAAGATCGAGACGCGCGCCAAGGCTGCCGGCATCACCCCGCAGCAGTTCGTGGACAACATCGTCACGGGCGAAAAGGGCGTGCTCGACCTGTGGAAGCTGATGAACATCTCCTACGACCGCTTCATCCGCACGACAGACGACTACCATGTCGAGGCGGTGCAGAAGATTTTCAAGAAGATGTACGAGAAGGGCGACATCTATAAGGGAAAATATACGGGAATGTACTGCACGCCCTGCGAGTCCTTCTGGACGGAGAGCCAGCTCAAGGACGGCAAATGCCCGGACTGCGGCAGAGAGTGCCAGCCCGCCGAGGAGGAGGCATACTTCTTCCGTCTGTCCAAATACGCGCAGCCCGTGCGCGACCTGCTGACGAACACCGACTTTTTGGAGCCGCGCAGCCGCGTCAATGAGATGGTCAATAACTTCATCGACGCCGGCTTGGAGGATCTCTGCGTCTCGCGCACCAGCTTCACATGGGGCATTCCCGTCGATTTTGACCCGGGTCATGTGGTCTATGTCTGGGTGGACGCGCTGTTCAACTACACCACCGCCCTCGGCTTTATGAACGGCAAATATGACGATTATGAGAAGTATTGGCCCGCCGATGTGCATTTTGTCGGCAAGGAGATCGTCCGCTTCCACTCGATCATCTGGCCCGCCATGCTGATGAGCATGGAAATGCCGCTGCCCAAAAAAGTCTTCGGGCACGGCTGGCTGCTGCTCGACGGCGGCAAGATGTCCAAATCCAAGGGCAATGTCGTCGATCCCTACCTCCTCGCCGAGCGCTACGGCACGGACGCGCTGCGCTTCTTCCTGCTGCGCTCCTTCCCCTTCGGCACGGACGGCAATTTCTCCAACGAGCTGCTCATCTCCTGCATCAATACCGACCTTGCCAACGACCTCGGCAACCTCGTCTCCCGCACCGTCGCGATGGTGCAGAAGTATTTCGGCGGCAATCTGCCTGCGGAGCAGGAATATGACGCCGCAATGGACGATGAGCTGGTCCATATGGCTTCGTCGCTGCACGAAAGATACGAGGCGCAGATGGAGCGCTATGCCTTCCAGAACGCGCTGAGCGAAATCTTCGCGGTCATCTCCCGGGCGAATAAATATATCGACGAAAACGCGCCCTGGGTGCTTGCCAAGGACGAGAGCAAGAAACCGCGTCTTGCCAAGGTCATGTACCACCTGCTGGAGACGGTGCGCATCTGCGCGGGACTCCTGCAGCCGTTCACGCCCGAGACGAGCGCGGAAATCCTCCGCCGCATCGGCGCGGAGCGCTGCGATTGGGACAGCCTGTGCAAATTCGGCGTGCTCGCGCCTGACGCTCAGGTCACGGCAGGTCCCGTTCTCTTCCCGCGCATCGACGCGGCAAAGGAGCTGGAGGCGTTGGAAGCATTGAACGCCAAGCCCGAGGAGCCGAAGGAAGACCCGCTGCCCGAGCCTCTGCCTCCCGTCAGCTTTGACGAATTCTCGAAGGTGGAAATGACGGTCGTGAAGGTCGTTGCCTGCGAGAAGGTCAAGAAGTCGGAAAAGCTCTTAAAATTCACCCTCAACGACGGCACGGAGAAGCCGCGTCAGATCCTCTCCGGCATCGCGAAATACTACGAGCCGGAGCAGCTTCTCGGCAAGACCCTCGTCGCCGTGACGAATCTGCCCCCCCGCAAGATGATGGGGCAGGAGTCCTGCGGCATGCTGCTGTCTGCCGAGCGCGGCGACAAGCTGCATCTCGTCATGCTCGACGACGCCATCCCCGCCGGCGCAAGACTGGTCTGATCTCAACACCCCGCAGGCGCGCCATCCCTGACGCGCCTGCGGATAGTCTGTTTGGCTAAGGGCTAAGAGTGAATGGTGAATGACTGTGGTGTGCTCCGC
>CAMAEX010000160.1:0-4724 GCA_945832065.1 uncultured Clostridia bacterium
CGCCCGGTGGTCGCGCCCTACGGTGGAAGTGCGTTCCTCGGTCGTAGGGCACGACGACTCGGCGTGCCGTCCGCGTGAGCGGCAGACGGTACGGGGGAACAGGTTTGTACGCACTCGGCAGTTCCTGCACCGGCGCGCCGAGGTCGTCGCGCCCTACGGCGTTGGCTGTGGCATATCTCGTAGGGGCGGCTATCAGCCGCCCGCTTTGCTTTCTGCAGCGGCTTATGTTTCCCACTCTGCAAAGAAATAAATCTCCGAGGTGTCCTGCCTCGGAGATTTATAATAATGCCGCAACGGAAAAGCCGTCCGGAGGGAGCATCAGGCAAGCGTGCCGCCGCCGAGGACAGTGTCGTTGTCGTAGAAGACCGCCGCCTGTCCCGGGGTGATTGCCCGCTGCGGCTCGTCGAAGACAATCTCCGCCGCAAATTCGCCGTGGGGCGTTACGGTCGCCCACTGCTCCGTCTGGCGGTAGCGCACCTTCGCTTTGCAGCGGATCGGCGCTGCGGGCGCTTCGCCGGAGATCCAGTGCAGCTCCGTCACCGTTGCCGTTTTTGCATAGAGTGCCTCTGCGGGGCCGAGGGTGACGGTGTTCTTCTCCGCGCAAAGTCCGCACACATATTGCCGCTGCGGGAACGACATACCGAGGTGGCGGTGCTGCCCGATGGTATAACAGAGGACACCGCGGTGTGTGCCGACCTTGTTCCCCTCCGCGTCAAGGAAGTCGCCGGGCACCGGCTTGATGCCGCCCAAGCGCCGGATCGCCGCGACATAATCGCCGTCGGGCACAAAACAGATGTCCTGACTGTCCGGCTTTTCAGCGTTGCCGAATTGATGCGCCCGCGCGATCTCCCGCACCTCTGCCTTCCGCAGCGCGCCCAGCGGAAATTGAGTATGCGCGAGCTGCTCCTGCGTCAGAGAATACAAAACATAGCTCTGATCCTTCGACGCATCCGACGCTTTTTTCAGAACGAATTTACCCTTTTCCTGCTCGATGCGGGCATAGTGTCCCGTCACAAGGCAGTCACAGCCGAGAACCCGCGCCCGCTCGTAAAGCGCCTCAAACTTCACATAACGGTTGCAGTCGATGCACGGATTCGGCGTCCGCCCCGCCCGGTAGCTCTCAATAAATTTTCGAATCACCGTTTCGCGGAAGGTATCCGAAAAGTTGAACACATAGTGCGGCATTCCCAAACGATAGGCGACGCTGCGGGCGTCCTCCACATCATCCAGGGAACAGCAGGTGTGGGCGCGGCTGAGCCCAAGATCCTCATTATGATAGAGCTTCATGGTGCAGCCGACGCAGTCATAGCCTCGCTGCTGCATCAGATAAGCGGCAACGGCGGAGTCCACCCCGCCGCTCATGGCGATGAGCGCCTTCATTCGCCGCAGCAGTGACCGCAGCTTGCGCAGTCAGGGAACTGCGCTGCATCGTATTCGATATGGTTTTTGTCGTAATAATCCTTCAGCGCAGCCTTGATCGCCTCCTCCGCCAAAACGGAGCAGTGCAGCTTGTGGGCAGGTAGCCCATCCAGCGCCTCTGCCACCGCTTTGTTGGTCAGCTTTAACGCCTCGGAGACGGGCTTTCCCTTGATCAGCTCGGTTGCCATCGAGCTGGAAGCAATGGCGCTGCCGCAGCCGAAGGTTTCGAATTTCACATCAACGATGATATCGTTTTCGATCTTCAGATAGATGGTCATAATGTCGCCGCACTTGGCGTTGCCGACCTCTCCGACACCGTCCGCGTTTTCGATCACGCCGACGTTGCGGGGATTGCGGAAATGATCCATCACTTTTTCGCTGTATAATGCCATACGATCACCCTCACTTCAAAACATAAGCACGCTTACCACTTTGCAGGTCGCGCCAGACCGGTGACATCCGCCGCAGATAATCGACGACCTCCGTCACGGTCTTGATCAGATAGTCGATCTCCTCCTCGGTGGTATCCTCTCCGAGGCTCAGGCGCAGGGAGCCGTGCGCGACCTCATGGGGTCTGCCGATGGCAAGCAGCACATGGCTCGGATCCAGTGAGCCGGAGGTACACGCGCTGCCGGAGGAGGCGCACACGCCCTTATCGTCGAGTAAGAGCAGCAGTGATTCGCCCTCAATGCCCTCAAAGCAGAAGTTCACATTGCCGGGGAGGCGCTGCTTCGCGTCGCCGTTCAGCGCGCAGTGTTCGATTTTGGACAAGCCTGCAATCAGCCGATCCCGCAGGGCGGTCAGGCGGGCGGTGTTTCGGTCGATCCCCTCGACAGCCTCCTCCAGCGCCGCCGTCATGCCCATGATCGCGGGCAGATTCTCCGTACCGGCGCGTCTGCCGCGCTCCTGCGCACCGCCCTCGATGAGGTTCGTCAGGAGAATCCCCTGCCTTGCGTAGAGCACGCCGACACCCTTCGGACCGTGGAATTTATGCGCCGAGAGGGAGAGCAGATCAATATTCTGCGCCTTGACATCAATGTGCAGATGCCCTACCGCCTGTACCGCATCCGTGTGGAAGAGTACGCCGCGCGCACGGCAAAGCTTTCCGATTGCCTCGATGGGCTGGATCGTGCCGATCTCATTGTTGGCGTACATGACCGTGACAAGGCAGGTGTCCGGACGGATCGCGGCTGCGACCTCCTCGGCAGAGACGATGCCGTTCTCATGCACGTCCAGCAGCGTAATTTCAAAGCCCTCCTGCTCCAGCCGCTTGAGCATATGCAAAACCGCGTGGTGCTCAAAGGCGGTGGAGACGATATGCTTTTTTCCCTTCCGCTGCCCGAGGCGTGCGGCGGAGAGCAGCGCCTGATTGTCCGCCTCGCTGCCGCCGGAGGTGAAATAGATCTCCTTTGCCTGACAGCCGAGGAGCTTTGCGATCCGCTCCCGCGCACTCGTCAGCGCCTCGTTTGCCCGCTGCCCGGCGGAGTGCAGGCTGGAGGGGTTTCCGTAAACGGTGTCAAAATAGGGCAGCATCGCCTGTATGGCGGTTTGGCTCATACGGGTGGTTGCCGCATTATCCGCGTAAATCTGCATAGTGAACTCCAATCATTCAGGAAAGCTCTGACAAAATCAGAGCTTTCCTTTCCATCATTTATTTTACGGCGTCAAAGCCGTGCTGCAGGTCTGCTAAAATATCGTCGATATGTTCCGTGCCGATGGAGAGGCGCACCGTGTTCGGCTTCACGCCCGCCGTCAGCAGCTCCTCCTCCGAAAGCTGGGAGTGGGTCGTGGAGGCGGGGTGGATAACCAGCGATTTCACATCCGCGACATTCGCCAAAAGGGAGAACAGTTCGAGACTCTCGGTGAATTTCCGCGCCGTCTCCGCGTCGCCCTTGATCTCAAAGGTGAAGATCGGCGCCGCGCCGTGGGGGAAGTAGCGGTCGTACAGCTCCTTCTGCCTGCCGGTCGCCAGCGACGGATGGTTGACGCGCTCGACCTGTGGATGCGCCTTGAGGAAGTCTACGACCTTCAGCGCGTTCTGCACATGGCGCTCCACGCGGAGCGAGAGCGTCTCCAAGCCCTGCAGGAGCAGGAAGGAGTTGAAGGGTGAGAGCGTCGCGCCCATGTCCCGCATCAGGGTGGTGCGCAGCTTGATGATGTAGGCGAGATTGCCCGCCGCCTCCGTGAAGACCACGCCGTGATACGAGGGATTCGGCTTGGACAGCCCGGGGAACTTGTCGTTCTGCGCCCAGTCGAATTTGCCGCCGTCCACGACCACGCCGCCCATGACCGTTCCGTGACCGCCGATAAACTTTGTCGCGGAATGTACCACGATATCCGCGCCGTGCTCAATCGGGCGCAGAAGGTAAGGCGTGGCAAAGGTGCTGTCCACAATCAGCGGAATGCCGTGGCGGTGTGCGACAGCGGCAATCCCTTCGAGGTCGATCACATCCGAGTTGGGGTTGCCCAGCGTCTCTGCATAGAGCAGCTTCGTATTCGGCAGGATCGCCTTTTCAAAATTCTCGGGATCGGACGGATCGACAAAGGTCGTCTGAATCCCCTGATCCTTCAGGGTGTTGGCAAACAGATTAAAGGTGCCGCCGTAGAGATTCGTCGAGGAGACGATATGGTCCCCCGCGAGCGCGATATTCTGCACGGCATAGGCGATTGCCGCCGAGCCTGTCGCGGTCGCCAAAGCGCCCGCACCGCCCTCTAAAGCGGCAATGCGCTTTTCAAACACATCCGTCGTCGGATTCATCAGGCGGGTGTAGATGTTGCCGCTCTCGGTCAGCCCGAAGCGTCCTGCCGCCTGCGCGGAGTCCTTGAACACATAAGAAGTGGTCGCATAGATTGGAACGGCTCTCGCGTCCGTTGCGGGGTCCGGATGCTCCTGTCCGACATGGAGCTGCAAGGTTTCAAATTTATAGTTTGACATTTTCAGAATTCCCTCCGTTTATTTCATTGTTTTTTCTATTTCATCCATTGTTCCGTCACACATTCGCATTGTCCCCCGCGTCAACGCACAGAAAAAACAAATCATAATCCTCAGGTCTCCTTTCCTATAAATCTACTAACCAAGTAGGTTGATAATGTTATACCATGAAATTTCCCTCTTGTCAACGGTTTTTTACACTTTTTTCCGCCGCACCCCTGTAGGGCGGGGGCATGTCCCCGCCGTGGCACCTACGACAGGATATGCAGTATCGTAAACCCTTGCGGATGCCGCTTACAATTTCTTAGGAGACATGTCCTAATACTGAAAACCGATTAAAATATTCATTTCAATCGGTTTTCAACGCCGTTCC
>CAMAEX010000161.1:0-4709 GCA_945832065.1 uncultured Clostridia bacterium
TTGCGCTGCAAAATTTCTGAAATTCCTACTTGACTTTTGTTAGCAGGTCTTTCTTCTCTTTGCGTATCATAGCATAGTTTTTCCCAAGCCGCAACCGGATTTACAAAGTTTTTGACTTTTGGCTTTCTTTGATATATGATAAGGGCAGAAATCGGAGGTGTTCCATATGATCACAGTAATCAACGAAGGAATGTTCCTTCTCAACGGCAAGCTCGTCGCAGCAAGGGAGACCGCGTTATCTCGTGAGGAGGGCGCGCATAAGACGATTGCCTACCGCATTCTCAACAAGCACAATACCTCGGGCAATATGCAAGCGCTGAAGCTGAAATTTGACGCAATGGCTTCCCACGACATTACCTATGTCGGCATCATCCAGACCGCGCGTGCCTCGGGCTTAAAGGAATTCCCGCTGCCCTATGTGCTGACGAACTGCCACAACTCTCTCTGCGCCGTCGGCGGCACGATCAATGAGGACGACCATGTGTTCGGCTTGTCTGCGGCGAAGCGCTACGGCGGCGAGTTTGTCCCCGCGCACCAAGCCGTCATCCACAGCTATATGCGCGAGATGTACGCAGGCGGCGAGCGGATGCTCCTCGGTTCGGACTCTCACACCCGCTACGGCGCTTACGGCACCCTTGCCGTCGGCGAGGGCGGACCGGAGCTGGTCAAGCAGCTGCTTTGCAAGACCTACGACATTTCCTATCCCCGCGTGGTCGGCGTACATCTGACCGGCAAGCCGCGTCCGGGTGTCGGCCCGCAGGACGTTGCCCTCGCCCTGATCGGCGCGACCTTCAAGCAGGGCACCGTCAAAAACAGTGTGATGGAATTCTTCGGCGACGGTATCGCCAATCTCTCCATGGACTACCGCAACGGCATCGATGTTATGACGACCGAGACAAGCTGTCTTTCCTCCGTTTGGCAGACGGACGAGACGGTGCGCCGTTCTCTTGCTGCGCATGGTCGGGCTGACGCTTATTTAGAGCTTGCCCCGCTGGACGGCGCGTATTACGACGCAGTGGTGGAAATCGACCTGAGCCGCGTCGAGCCGATGATTGCCCTCCCCTTCCACCCGTCGAACGCCTATACCATCCGTGAATTCAACGAGAATCTGCAAGACCTTTTACATATGGTGGACGAGGACACTGCCCGCACCTTGAAGCTCAAGCGTCCCGCCGCACCGCTGACCGAGAAAGTTCGCAACGGAAAATTCTACGCCGATCAGGGCGTGATCGCGGGCTGCTCGGGCGGTATGTATCAGAATTTGGTCAAGGCTGCGGAAATTCTGCGCGGGAAAACCATCGGTGACGGGCATTTCGGTCTGTCCTGCTACCCCGCAAGCCAGCCCGTCATGATGGAGCTGATGCGCACGGGTGTTTTGGAGACGCTGATGCTCTCGGGCGCCTCCATCCGCACGGCGTTCTGCGGTCCCTGCTTCGGTGCAGGCGATGTTCCCGCAAACGGCGGCTTCTCTATCCGCCACACCACCCGCAATTTCCCCAACCGCGAAGGTTCAAAGCCCTCAGACGGGCAGGTCTCCTACGTTGCCCTGATGGACGCCCGTTCCATTGCCGCCTCCGCCATTATGGGCGGCGCGATCACGCCGGCGACGGATTTAGAGGAGCTGACCGCCGATCCCGCCTTCCTCGACTATCATTTTGACCCGAAGCCCTACGAGCGCGTCTATCACGGTGTCGGCAAGCCTGATCCGTCGCAGCCGCTGGTCTTCGGACCCAACATTGCCGACTGGCCTAAGCAGATCGCTCTGCCGGAGAATTTACTGATCACGGTAGCGTCTGCAATCTATGATCCCGTGACGACGACAGACGAGCTGATTCCCTCCGGTGAAACCTCCTCCTACCGCAGCAATCCCCTGCGCTTGAGCGAGTTTGCCCTCAGCCGCAAGGATCCCGCCTATGTCGGGCGCGCAAAGGCTGTCGCAGCCGAGGAGCAAAAGCGCAGACATTCGCCGGAAAGCGTGGATATGATGGGCTACGACCCCGCAACGACCGGTCTCGGCAGTGCCGTTATGTCCATCCGTCCCGGCGACGGCTCCGCCCGTGAGCAGGCAGCTTCCTGCCAACGCGTCCTCGGCGGTGTTGCCAATCTCTGCGAGGATTACGCGACCAAACGGTACCGCAGCAATGTGATCAACTGGGGTATGCTCCCCTTCACCGTGGAGAATATCGCGCAGTACGGCATCCAGCCGGGCGACCGCATCTATGTTTCAGGCATTCGCGCCGCACTGGTGGGAGATGCTTCTGAGATTCCCGCCGTACTGTTGCAGGGTGAAAAGCGCACACCATTGACCTTAAAGCTGGAAAATCTCTCCCGCGAGGAACGCGACATCATCCTCGCAGGCTGTCTGATCAACTACTACGCAAAATAAGAGGGAAAAGGCAGATGCTTGCACAGTTTGAAAAAGACATGATTGCAAAGCTGGATTTGTCCAAATGGAGCGCAGCAGACAGTAATCAGAAAAAGGGCATTATGGAGGACTTGTTCGCCTTTGCACGGAATGTCTTTTCTCTAAAAATCAAGCTTTCTTTCACCATGCCGGAGGGCTTTGAGATGGCATACGGTCTGTCAAATCCCTCAACCGGCGACATTCATATCAACGAAGCGCTTTGGTCTTCTTGTGAATCCATTGAACCGCTGTTTTTCTTCCTGCATGAGGTTCGCCACTCCATCCAATCCTCTCACCCGGAACTGTTTCCGCAGGAATATGCGTTGAACAGCCGCTATATCATTCAGTTTGACGGAACCGGCTATAAAGTGGAGAACGGGCAGATCACCACTGTCAGTTTAACGGGTACGCAGGATTATTTTACGGAGCTGTACTTAGCTTCCCCCTGTGAGCGCGATGCCAACGCCTTTGCTTACCGCTGTCTGAAAGCCGCAGATGCCGGCGAACGCATTGACGCGCTCTACCATATGTGGTCGCCGGAATATCGGTATTTCAGCGAAGAACACGCATTAGACGAATTCTTAAAAGCCGCAGCGGAAATCGAACGTTTGGCAGAAAAGCAGTTATGACGGATTCAAAGAAAATGGCAGTGCAGATAAAGCTGCACCGGCATTTCATGCATCAAAGCAAAAGCCCTTACCGTTTTGTAACGATTAAAACTGTAGGTAGCTCGTAGTGCACGCACCCGCAAGGGGTATGCCGCATCCGTAAGGCTCCTTCGTCGCCGACGGCTGCGCTAACGACTCGGCGTGCCGTCCGCGAAGCGGCAGACAGTTCAGACGAATACGCTTGCTGCACGGAAGCGCCTGCACGAGATTGCCACGGGCGCAAGCGCCCTCGCAATAACAAAAGGGTAGTTTTTCATGTCATTGCGCCTTCTTTCTTCCAAGGAAACACGGGAACCATTTATGAACACTGACCGCCGATGAAGGGTTATCCCTTCAGCTGCGGTCAGTTTTTTTATTTTTAGGTGATCATGCGGAAGAGCATGGAGAGCAGCGCACAAATTGCAACGCCGAACGCCGTTGGAAGAAGCGCCGCAAGCGCCGTCCATTTTGCGCTGTGCGTCTCCTTGTGAATGGTGAGCAGCGTCGTCGTGCAGGGCCAATGGAAGAGGAAAAACACAATCGTACACGCCGAAAGCTGCCACGTCCAGCCGTGTTCCATCAGGAGTTCTGCCATCTGTGCGCTCGTCTCGCCGCCGAGTGAGGTTCCCGCCGTGAGGATAATGATAAGGATTGGCAGCACCAGCTCGTTGGCGGGACTGCCCAATAGAAACGCGAGCAAAATTGCGCCGTTTATGCCGATCACCTGTGCAGGCGTGTCTAACGCTGATGCCATCCACTGCAAAAGCGTCGTCTCTCCCACGGACAAATTGGCAAGCAGCCAAATGATCAATCCTGCAGGCGCGGCAACCGCAACTGCTCTGCCCAGCACGAACACGGTTCGATCCCTTAAGGAGCGCACAAGCACCTGCCCCACCCGCGGGCGGCGGTAGGGCGGCAGTTCCATCACAAAGGAGGACGGCTCCCCTTTCAGTGCCGTTTTGCTCAGAAGCTTTGACGCTGCAAGGGTCATAAAGACAGAGAGCAAAAAACAAAGCGTCAACAGCCCCGCGCCCAGCAGGGACGAGCCAGCGGAAAAGCTCAGGCTGAGGAGAAAGATCAGCGCGGGAAAGCGCCCGTTGCAGGGGACAAAGGCATTCGTTAAAACAGCGATCAGGCGTTCGCGCGGTGAGTCAATGATACGGCAGCCCGTCACGCCCGCAGCGTTGCAGCCAAGCCCCATGCATAAGGTCAGGCATTGCTTCCCGCAGGCGCCTGACCGCCGAAAGCGCTCATCGAGCAAGAACGCTGCCCGCGGCAGATAACCGAAATCCTCCAGCAGCGTAAACAGCGGGAAAAAGATCGCCATCGGCGGTAGCATGACCGCAACTACCCGTGCCGCCGTCGCATAGACCCCGTCCAGCAGCGCACCGCGCAGCTTCTGCGGCATATGGAGGTACGCCGCGCCCTTGTGCAGCAACTCCCCCAAGCGGTCAAAGCACCACTGCAGCCCCTGCGAGGGGTAGTTTGCCCCCTCGATCGTCAGCCAAAATACGCCGAGCAGGAGCAGCACAAGCACAAGATAGCCCCAGACGCGGTGCAGAAACACAGCATCGAGTCGTTCCGTTTTGCTCGGCGCAGAGGGCTTTATACTTACAACACACCGCCCTGCGATCTCCTGCGCACGCAGGACATACCGC
>CAMAEX010000162.1:0-4707 GCA_945832065.1 uncultured Clostridia bacterium
AATTGGAAATCCAGACCTTGCAGCAGGATATTGAAGTACAGGAACGACAGATTGAAAACTTGGAGCAGTTTATTCAGAGGGTACACAAATACAAGGATTTGGACGAACTTACGCCCTATGCTCTGCGTGAACTTGTCAAGGGAGTTTATATCGAAGCCCCCGACAAGAGCAGCGGCAAACGGCGGCAGAACATCCGCATTTCCTATGACCTTGTGGGCTTTATCCCGCTGAATGAACTGATGAAAGAGGAAACAGCATGACCGAAGCCATGCCGTTCCTGAGAAATACGATATTACTTTCTTATGACACCCGCTCTTTTGGCGGGAGATTTTTTATGGTGGATTATTGAATTTCGAGTCTGCGGGTGTCTGCTTTGGCGGGCTGCTGCTTCGGAAGAGCAAGCTTCAGAACGCCGTCCTGATAGGAAGCGCTGATGTTGTCTGCGTCGATGCCCTCCAAGCTGAAGCTGCGGGTATAGGTGCCGTAGGAGCGCTCACAACGGAGGTAGTTGCCCTTGCTGTCCTTCTTTTCGTAGTTCGAATGGCGCTCCGCGTTGATGACCAAACGGTCGTTGTCGATATCTACATGGATATCCTCCTTCTTGAAGCCCGGAAGATCAGCCGACAGGATCAGCTTGTCGCCGTCGTCCTCAATATCGGTGCGGAAGGAGGCGAGTGCCTCGGGTGCGAATAGGCTGCGCTCGAAGTCCTCCAGCTCACGGAAGGGGTTATAAAGGTTCGCCTCATTGTGCTTACGGTACGGTGTAATTGTCAACATAAGAATTCCTCCATTCATTGTTTCGACTCACCCTCACGGGTGTGTCTCATTTGTTTTTCTGGCTTTATTTTCCCGCCTTAGTATGAACAAAGATACCTTTTTCTATGAACGGACTGTGAACTTTTAGCACTCTATAAAGAAGAGTGCTAAAACTAAAAGCCAAATGGAACGGAGGAAAATTGCTTTGCTGTAGGGCGGGGACATGTCCCCGCCCTACATTAGATGCTTCGTTATATGCCCAATCGCACATTTACAAGTACAGGATTGCCGCGTCGCTACGCTCCTCGCAATGACACGAAAAGAAGCCTATCCGCAAGGGGCACGCCGCGTCCGCAACGCGCATTCCCCGCGAGCATCCGCGCATAGCAGGATTATAATTCGTCTTTCGACAACTGCGTTAATTGTGCGTCGCGGATACGGTAAACGCGGTCACAGAGAGAGAGAACGCTCGGGCGGTGGGTGGTGAGAATACAGGTCTTGTTCGGCAGGGCGGCGATGTTCTTCAGCACCTTTTCCTCCGTCTCCATGTCAAGTGCGGAGGTGACCTCGTCAAGCAGAAGGATCGGTGCGTCTGCCAAGACTGCGCGGGCGATGGCAAGACGCTGATTTTGTCCGACGGAAAGAGAGCTGCCTCGCTCCTGCAGGGTGCTGTAGATGCCCTGCGGCAGCGCTCGAACGAAGGTGTCCGCACAGGCGACCTTCAGCGCCGCATAGATCTCTTCATCGGTTGCACTCGGGCGTACAAGGCGAAGCGTGTCCGCAATCGTGCCGGAAAAGATGACATTATCCTGCGGGACATAGGAGAATAGGGAACGCGTGGCAGGGGAGAGAGGCACATGCAGCGCACCTCTGACCAGCTCCGCCGTGCCCTCCGACGGATGCAGGAGCGCCAGAAGAATGCGAAACAGCGTTGTCTTGCCGCTCCCTGACGGTCCGACGATAGCAATCATCTCTCCGGGGGAGATGGATAATTCGAGCGCATCCAGCACAAGCGAACGGTTTTGATAAGAAAAACGCAGATTGTTAAGGCAAAGAGAGAATTTCTCTTTTTTGAGCGCTTCCACCTCCGCAAGACCCTCAAGCTTTTCCTGCGGGAGGTCGAAAATCGTCATAATACGCTGTGCGCTGACGGTGCATTCGATTGCGGAGGGTACAAGCTTGATGAGTGCGGAGAGGGCTGCGGAGAGGTAGCTTGCCAACTGGATGAACAGCACCATTGTGCCGAAGTCGATATACCCGCGCCAAAGACGGTAAGCGCCCCAACCAAGGCAAAGATAACTGACGAGCAGACCGGCGGCGGAGAGAAGCGAGGAATTGACAACGGAAAAACGGTTAAAACGCAGGGCGGTGTCATAATAGCGCGATTGTACCCGCTTCAGCCGGTCGGTAAACGGATCAACGAGGTTGAATGCCTTGATGGACTGCACGTTTTGCAGCGCTTCCTCATGAAATGCCGTCATTTCGCTGTTCACGGTACGCATTTCCTTGCTGAGGACACGCATTTTTGAGACGAAAGGCTTTGCCGCGATCAATGTGAGTGGTGCGGTAATCAGTGCGAAGACTGCCATGGTCGGATCATAGCAGAGAATCACAACAAGCGAAGCAATAAATTGCGCCAGCTTGATGATCAGTGTCGGCAGCCAACCGAGCACACTGTTTGCGACATTGGTGACATCGGTATTGACGCGGGTGAGAAGGTCGCCTGAATGGTACTGCTGCAGCGACTCCCAGTCGGTGCGCAAGAATGTATCAAAAACCTCCGCGCGAAGCTCGTTTGATACGCGCAGATTGATCTTTGCGCTATAGCGGTTGATATAGGCGTTCAGCAAGATTCCTATAGCTGCCAAAAATACAACGACAAAGCCAACGGCAGCAATCCGCTTGCCGCCGTAGCCCTCCGCACTGAGCAGGACGATGGAGTTCACCAGCTCTTTTGAAGCGAGTGCGGAGACCATGCTCAGCCCCGTCGACAGCAGCCCAAGCAGAACATACGCCAGCACCGCCTTGCGATAGGCGCGGGTATGATAGTAGATCCAGCGAGTCTCGCGCCCGATCTCTTTCAGCGTACCGTCGTGCACGCGTTTTGTTATTTTTCGAAAAATACTCATGTGTGCGTTCCTTTCTACAGGCGCCGATGGTATTTATGCGCGGAGAGCAGTGCCGATCGGTTCATTTTGTAAAACGATGGGCGGCTGTCAGCCGCCCGATTGTTTTCTTGCCGTACCGGCAGGGTGACAGTTAGGACCTGCGCCCTCACGGGAGCTTACTCATCCCGGGCTGTGTCTTCAATCTCCCGTGAAAGCTCTTCAGCTTCCTGATAGCGGGAATTTCGCTTGCCGTAAGAGGAATATTTATAGCCATAGCCCTTATAGCCGTAGTTGTTATACCCGTAGCTGCCGTACTTTGAGCCGTAGCCGTAGCGGGTGGTACCTGCCTGTGTTTGGTTCAAAACGCAGCCGATGATATCCGTGCCGACGGAAACAAGAGACTGTATGGCGTTGAGGATCTGGGTGGAGTTTGCAAGATCCTGACGGACGACATAAAGCGTTGCATCGCAGTATTTTGCGATGGTGGCAGCATCAGAGAGAATGCCTGCGGGCGGCGTGTCGATGATGACATAGTCAAAATACTGACGGACATAGTCCAATAACATATCCAACTGCTTTGAGCCGAGCAGCTCTGCCGGATTGGGCGGTATCTGACCGGCAGTCAGGACGGACAGCCCTTCCGTATCCGTGGAGCGCAGCTTGATCTCCGTTGTCAATCCGGCGAGGATCTCGCTCAGACCGTTTTTGCACTCCAGACCGAAATAACGATGGACAGAGGGCTTACGCATATCGGCATCGATCAGCAGAACACGCTGCTCCGCCATGGCGATGGATACCGCGAGACTGACCGCATTCGTGCTTTTGCCGTCCGAAGCAAGAGAGCTGGTCACGGCAAATACCGGACATTTTTCGCCCTTGCCCGTAAAAATCAGCTTGGTTCGGATGGAGTTATAGGCTTCCTTGATCGCAAAGGGGCTGCCGTAATTCAGGCGGGGACGTTCCGCCGAAGTCGTAGCCGATTTTTTGTTGGTTTTAAAACGAAACAGTCCCATGGCTTACCTCCTTGAACTTTTCTTTTTCAGCTTTGCCATGGAATTGGCTTTCATGCTGGGAACGCTGCCCAAAACCGGAACATTAAACGCTTTTTCCAGATCTTCTTCACGCCAGACCGTTGTATCCAGAACGGCAACCAGAATGAACAAGGAACAGGACAAAACCAGTCCGAGAATCAAGCCGATCGTCAGATTCGCGCTCAGATCCGGAGAAATTGGATTTTCGGGAACATCCGCCGTCTCAATACTGTAGAGAATTCCACCGACGGGGAACTGTCCCAGCACCTGCGGAGCAACCTCGGAAAGCACGTTCGCAACCCTTGCCGCACGCTGCGGATCGCTGTCAACGACCGATACATTGATTACCATGGTACCTTTCTGCACAGTTGCGATAATCATGCTTTCTACCTTTGACGCAGAAACCGTACCGTTCAGCTTCTCGCTGACGGCTTTCACCACGGGCTGGCTGGTCAGCAGAACCTTATAGGTGCTTGCAATGTTCGCATCTGCGATCACCTCGTTATTTGTTACCTCCGCAGAGCTGTCACGTCCGTTGGAGTTGACCCCCATGGAAAAGCTCGTCTCATACATCGGCGTAACGAGAAACTCCGTATAAGCGTAAGCGCCGGCAACAAAAACAAGTGTAATCAGAACAATCCATATAAAATATCGCTTCAGGCTCCAAAAGATATCCTGTAACGTTATTTCTACACGATTCAAGGAAACCTTCCTCCTTTCTACGAAAAAAACGGATAATAATTGATGTTATCATATCATTTTCTTTTTTGAATTGCAACGTGCCGATGAGGGTTTCTCCACTCTCGATACCG
>CAMAEX010000163.1:0-4675 GCA_945832065.1 uncultured Clostridia bacterium
AAGTATCAGTGATTCCCTGCAAAAGCGGAAAATATTCTCGCTTTTGCAGGGAATCACTTATGATTATGATCGGCGCTCCGCCGTTACGGCACAGGCACGCTTCTTGCGAAAATAGCAATAAAGCAGACAGCCCGCGTTTACTGTGATCAACAGCAATGAGATCCACTGGGAGGTGGAAAGTCCAAACCATATACCGCGGTAAGCGTCGCCGCGCAGGAACTCATCGAAAAAGCGGAAGGTCGGATAGGCGAACAGATAGACCGAAAGCAGCCGTCCCTCCAATTTTTTCTTCCGGAACAGAGAATAAAGCACCAAGCACAGACAGGCATTGAACGCCGCCTCCAAAAGCTGCACCGGAAAACGCCGCACATCGTTTGCAAAGGGGATCGGAGAATAATGATACACAAAGCCGAAACTGCTTTCGATCCCAAAGCAGCACCCGCTGAAAAAACAGCCGAGTCTGCCAAACACATGAAACAGTGGAATACCGATCGCCGCAACATCCAAATAGCGCGCATTCAGGTGCTTTTTCCGGGTATAGACCAGCGTCACGATCAGGATCCCGATCAGACCGCCGTAAAAGACCGAGCCGTCGAAGATGATCTTCAGCGCTGACAAAAGCTCCCGAAAGGAGGATATTTTGTCGAAATTCCGAAACAGTGCCGCGATCAGACGGTAATTGGTCAAGCCATAGAGTAAGCCTCCGCCCGCTCCTGCTGCGCCAAAGCCGATCAGGGTCATAAACAACATTTGGATCTCGTCAAGCCCGTGATGCTCCGCAATGCGGTAGAGAACAAAAAGCGTTGTCAGTATCCCGAGAATTGCCAAGACGAGATAAGCCGAGATCGTTTTATCAAATATCTGAACATTAGGAATCATTGTTTCTCCTAAAGAAAGCAGACATAAGTCTGCGCTTATGTCTGCTTTTCTGTTTTTGTCTTATGGAAAATATCAATACCAATATCCGCTGTAGTTGATGATGTCATTTGTTGCACTGAGAACGCAGATGTAGCAGATAACAGCGATCAGGGACAGCGCCGTGCCGACAATACCGCAGACAAGACCCGCAATCGCAAGACCCTTGCCGGAGTTCGTCGTCTTTGCGACCTGCATACCCTTCGCGCCGAGGATAATGCCGACAACGGAGAGCACAAGAGCCACGAAGGAGAACCAACCAAACCAGCAGAACACCACGCCGATAATGCCGCAAACCAAAGCGCCGATCGCCATCGGATTGCTCTGCTTCGGAGCCTGCGGATAGCCGGGCTGCTGATACGGCTGCTGATAGGGCGGCTGCTGATAGGGCTGCTGCTGATACGGCTGCTGCTGATATTGCGGCTGCTGATACGGCTGCTGCGGCTGCTGCTGATAGTCATTGTTGTTGTAGTCCATTGAAAACGCTCCTCTCTTTTGTGTATGCAAAAGGAAGTTTTTCCATTCCGCATTCTATTATTAGAATACAACAGCCTGCACACCTTTGTCAAGTGTTATTTCCGCATTTTTATTTTATGATACTTCCTTTTTATACAAAACGCACCCGCATAGTGGGTGCGTTTTGTATGCGTCAATCTACTTTAGGAAGCTTGGCAAGGCTCTTTGCAATATCCTCGTCGGAAGGGATATAGTCGCCCATTTCGCCGTCATTGTACTTCTGATAGGCAACGAGATCAAAGTAGCCCGTACCGGTCAGGCCGAAGACGATGTTCTTCTCCTCGCCGGTCTCCTTGCACTTGAGCGCCTCGTCGATGGCAACGCGGATGGCGTGGCTGCTCTCCGGTGCCGGCAGGATGCCTTCAACGCGGGCGAACATCTCCGCCGCCTCAAACACGCTGGTCTGCTCGACGCTCGTCGCCTCGAGATAGCCGTCTGCGTAAAGCTGCGAGACGATGCTGCTCATGCCGTGATAGCGCAGACCGCCCGCATGGTTGGCAGAGGGGATAAACGAACTGCCGAGGGTATACATCTTCGCAAGCGGGCAGACCATGCCGGTATCGCAGAAATCATAGGCGTACTTGCCGCGGGTCAGACTCGGGCAGGAAGCCGGTTCAACAGCGATGATACGCATATCCGCTTCTCCGCGCAGCTTCTGTCCGACGAACGGCGCGATCAGACCGCCGAGGTTCGAGCCGCCGCCCGCGCAGCCGATGATGATATCGGGCTTGATGCCGTACTTATCCATCGCTGCCTTTGCTTCCAGACCGATCACAGACTGATGCAGCAGCACTTGCGCCAAAACGCTGCCGAGGACATAGCGGTAGCCCTCATGCGTCACCGCTGTCTCAACCGCCTCGGAGATCGCGCAGCCGAGCGAGCCGGTCGTTCCGGGGAACTCCTCTAAAATCTTTCTGCCCACATTCGTGGTACTCGACGGCGACGGCGTGACAGACGCGCCGTAGGTGCGCATGACCTCACGGCGGAAGGGCTTCTGCTCATAGGACACCTTGACCATGAAGACCTTGCAGTCCAAATCAAAATACGAGCAAGCCATCGACAGTGCCGTGCCCCACTGACCGGCACCCGTCTCGGTCGTCACGCCCTTAAGTCCCTGTTTCTTTGCGTAATAAGCTTGCGCAATGGCGGAATTGAGCTTATGGCTGCCGGAGGTGTTATTGCCCTCGAATTTATAGTAGATGTGTGCCGGTGTACCGAGCTTCTTCTCTAAGCAGTATGCGCGCACCAGCGGCGACGGACGGTACATTTTGTAGAAATCACGGATCTCCTGCGGAATGGGGATATATGCCGTGTCGTTGTCCAGCTCCTGCTCGGCAAGCTCGCGGCAGAATACGCCGGACAGTTCCTCGAGCGTCATGGGCTTGCCCGTTCCGGGATTGAGAAGCGGTGCGGGCTTATTTTTCATATCCGCGCGGACATTGTACCATGCCTGCGGCATCTCCGATTCTTCCAGATAGATCTTGTACGGGATCTCCTTCTGATTTGCCATGATGTGTTTCTCCTTTCAAATTTTGTTTGGGAGAGGAATAAAAAACTCCTGTCCCAGAAATCTGCTGGGACAGGAGTGAAAATCAATCCTGCGGTGCCACCCGGCTTGACGCATTGCGCCCACTTTGTGCGTACAATCATACGCTGACCCTTGATAACGAAGTGCCTGCTCCGTCTCGCCTACTCTGCTTCGGCTCGCCCTCCGATGCCCATTCGGCACAACCTTCCATACCGCACTCCCACCAACGGCGGCTCTCTG
The DNA here is from genome assembly GCA_945832065.1 of uncultured Clostridia bacterium. Lineage (GTDB taxonomy): Bacteria > Bacillota > Clostridia > Oscillospirales > Oscillospiraceae > JAZOXB01. Next base: position 3,200 of record CAMAEX010000163.1, read on the forward strand.
TGATTTCCGTGCTGTGCTTACTCACTCATCTTCAACGGTTTTCCGCATTATACCACCGTATTTTCTTTTTGTCAATCCCCCAAAAGGAAAATATTTCTCTTGCAAATGCGGCTCATTTGGGATATGCTAAGGGTACAAGTATTTTACATTGGAGGTATGATCTATGAAATACGCAGGCACAAAAACCGAACTGAATCTCCGCGAGGCGTTTGCAGGCGAAAGTCAGGCGCGCAACCAGTACACCTATTTTGCAAGCGTCGCCAAGAAGCAGGGCTTCGAGCAGATCGCCGCGCTCTTCCTGAAGACGGCAGAGAACGAAAAGGAGCACGCAAAGCTCTGGCTCAAGGCGCTCGAGGGCATCGGCGACACCAAGGCAAACCTTGCCGCAGCCGCCAAGGGCGAAAACTACGAGTGGACGGATATGTACGACCGTTTTGCCAAGGAGGCGGACGAAGAGGGCTTTCACGAGCTGGCAGAGCAGTTCCGCGGTGTCGCGATGATCGAAAAATCCCACGAGGAGCGTTTCCGCGCACTATTGAACAATGTTGAGATGCAGACCGTCTTCGAAAAAGCAGGCGAAACCATGTGGGAATGCCGCAACTGCGGTCATCTCGTCATGGGCAAAAAAGCTCCCGAAATCTGCCCCGTTTGCGCCCACCCCCAGTCCTATTTTGAGGTCCGCGCAGAGAACTATTGATCCCGCCGCCCGGCGCTGTGCTGCTTTTTCCCGGTTCCTCACAGCCGCCGGTACGCTTTCAGCCGCAAAACACCATTTTAAGCAGCCACGCCCCCCAAAAGGCGTGGCTGCTGTCTTTCTCCTATTGCGGCGGCATTTGCCGCCAATCGCCAATTTCCGCGCACACGCCCCTTGTGGGGCGCGACAACGCAGAACACGACGCGCTGTTTGATGTGCTCATTTCAACTCACACGCCCCTTGCGGGGCGCGACTATGGGAAACGCTGCGTTTTTACCGGCGCTTTAATTTCAACTCACACGCCCCTTGCGGGGCGCGACAAGACAGGTAAGCGCAAGTTTATCGGGCTTCCAATTTCAACTCACACGCCCCTTGCGGGGCGCGACATGGGGCGCGTGCAGGCATCTATCGAGTTTAACATTTCAACTCACACGCCCCTTGCGGGGCGCGACTTGTTTTTGGCTATGTGGCGAACGCAACAAAATAATTTCAACTCACACGCCCCTTGCGGGGCGCGACCGCAGATCAATTGATACGATGAACGGAATATAAAATTTCAACTCACACGCCCCTTGCGGGGCGCGACTGAATGGGCGGGCGTGTGCTTCAAAACCGGTTATTTCAACTCACACGCCCCTTGCGGGGCGCGACCACATCATCGTCATCTTCCACGCCGTGGAGGAAATTTCAACTCACACGCCCCTTGCGGGGCGCGACCGACCATCAGCGGCACCACACAAGCTACTGCCGACATTTCAACTCACACGCCCCTTGCGGGGCGC
>CAMAEX010000164.1:0-4615 GCA_945832065.1 uncultured Clostridia bacterium
GAAATCAAGATATGCGTCGACAGGCAGTACGAAAACTGCCACGGATACTCTGGGAGTAAAAAAGCAATATATCGTGAAGCAATCCTCGCCGTAAAGTCTATCTTGCACTCTGCAAAGCCCATCGACGCCGTTCCTGTGGTGAGATGCCGGGAGTGCAAATACCACGAGGAGGAAGGAATTGAAATGGTATACTGTCCCAATATGATTGGTTGGGTTGAAAATGAATGGTTCTGTGCTAACGGAGAACGGAAAGAAGGTGCTGACTGATGGATGTTAGAGAAAAACTGGTGGAGCTGATTGAATCTGCACGGTATTGGGGTAGCGGCACTTCCGAAGAAATCGCAGACCATCTTATTGATAACGGAGTAACGGTGCAGGAGTGGATTTCGGTTGATGATAGGCTGCCGGAAGAGAAGCAACGTGTGTTGGTGCGATGCAAGACCATCGGAACAACTGTAGGGTGGCGCTTGTGGGGAACCTGGATGACAGACCTTGGCGATGGAGGCAGCGAGGTTACCCACTGGATGCCGATGCCACAGCCGCCGAAAGGGGAATGATTATGCTTCGGTTATATGTGAAAGACAATACAAGTGGAAACATACATGAATACGGAACGAATCAGCACGATGCGCTGATCTTGCAAGATGATGGAAGCCTCCACTATCAAAACCTACAAAACGGGTGCGGCACCATGTTCCCGGACGAGGGATACACGTTTTGCGGAGCAGACGGAAGCGACCCACGAACAAGAGAGGACTATATCCAGTATGGAGTAGAACCATACATAGACATCGGCGGAAACGGAGAAGACCATGCTACCTGCGAATGGATCAGCGTGAAGGACAGACTGCCGGAGGACCAAGAGGAAGTGCTTGTTTGTACCCGTTTAAAAAACGGAATTAGAAATATCGACAAGGGCTATATGGCTATCGACCGCTTCATACACAGAGGATGCGCCGAAGTTACACACTGGATGCCGCTGCCACATCTGCCAAAGGAGACGGCAAGAGCTATCACTTCGGTTTTGAGAAGAAAATAATCCCTGAAACCGTGCCGGATGGGGGTTAGTACCGATAACACACATTATCGGCACAAATGATATACCGATTTTGGGAGGTTAAGGCATGGCGGAAATCTCGGATTTTGAAGGCTTCGAAGCCTACCTCCTTGAGCGCGAATACAGCCATAACACAGTACGTACCTATCTGCGAGCGCTGGAGCAGTTCAGCCGGTTCGCGCAGCGGACGGATAAGCTTAACCTGCTTCGCTGGAAGGAGGAGCTCATCAGAACGAATGCTCCGGCGAGCGTGAATCTGAAGCTATCCGCCATGCTCAGCTATTGCAGGTACAAGGATATTAGCTGCGATATCAAGTTTCTGAAAATGCAGAACGGGAATTCGGTCGATAACATTATCACGCTTGAGGAATACGAGCAGCTTATATCGGGCCTAATCAGTGACGGCCGCTTCCGATGGGCAGCGTACTACCGAATACTCGGCATGTCCGGAGTTCGGATAAGTGAGCTGCTTGCAATCAGGAAGCAGGATCTCAAGCGTGGCTATTTAGACATTTTCAGCAAAGGCAAAGCGCGCAGGATACTTTTTCCCGCGAAGCTCGCGGAGCTTGTACTTCCGACCTTTGAGGAGATCGAAGCATCGGATTTCATCTGCGTTAATGCAAGAGGGGACAGGCTCACCCAGCGAGGGGTTAGGAAGATGCTGCAAATGCATGCCGAATGCTACGGTATTCCACCCGATCACGCCCATCCGCATTCTTTTCGGCATCTCTTCGCGATAGAGTTTCTAAAGCGGAATCCGAATATAGCGCTTCTTGGCGACTTGCTCGGTCATTCGAGCGTTCAGACTACGAGCATCTATCTGAGGCTGTCTCATGAACAGCAGCAGGAAGCGGTCAATCAGGCCGTGACATGGTAAGTTAATCAGCAGAACAGGAGGTTAATCATGCAGTATTTAGGTCTATTCTTCACATTCACGTTTCCGGGAATCCTCATCGGGATCCTTTTAACCTACGGAAGATTCCACAAAGACGATAAAGAAGACTGAGAAAGGAGAGCTGCCATGCGCCGAGCGTTCCGGGACGAACGCTCGCATAGCCATTCCTTTCGTGACCGGATCCGCCTTCGGGCGGACTCGGCGGATGGCAGCGAGGAAGAAAATGGAAAGAGCTAAAGCACCCGACTACAACGGCGAGCCTATGGAGATGCTCCGCAATGCCATTCTCAAACGGGCAGTCATGGATTTTCGGGCGTCGGGAACCGAGAAGACCGAAAAGGATCGGATTGCAAAATGGTTTGAGGAGGACTGCCCCATCGGTAACGGCATCACGCTTCTTGACGATACCGGCATCTGCGGCAAAGAGCTTATACGCAAAATCAAATCGCTGGGAAGGAAGAGGAGGAGAGCGAGGGTGAAAAATGAAGATAGGGATTATTGACGTAGGAGGAGTTGGAGAGCGATGGAACTTAGCGCACTTTACAAGGCGTTTCAAAAGTTAATAGGCGATGGGGAAATGATAGAAAACGTGCGTTGCGCTTTGCTTTCCAACCGGAAAAATGATGTTCTCTCTGCGTATGTTGGCATGGTTGATGGAGACCTTACAACAGACAATTTGCAGAAGATTTTCCAGTATTACTATGCAGACCGCAAGGACAAATGCCAGGATTACACACCCAAGAGCATTGCCAAGTTGTGCGCCTCCGCAACAGAAACGAGTGGTTTAGTTGTGTATGACCTCTGCGCTGGTAGCGGGGCACTGACCATCCAGAAATGGGCACAGAATCCAAGCAAAACCTTTATCTGCGAGGAACTGGATGAGCGCGTTATCCCGCTACTGCTGTTCAATATGGCGGTGCGAAACATGAGTGGCTATGTTATCCACAGAAACGCCCTGACGCTGGAACCTTTCGAGTGTTTCCGGCTTGTAAGCGACGAGAGGTTTTCCACAATTACGAGAGTTGACGCGCCACCGGACATACATGCGGATGAAATTGTGTCCAATCCGCCTTACAACATCAGGTGGGACGCACCGACACCATTACTGGCAGATGAGCGATTTTTGAACAAGCCTATTCCACCATCCTCCAACGCGAATTTTGCCTTTGTTCTGACCGCATTAAATCGTATGGAACCCGGTGGGCGGTGCGCCTTTGTCCTACCGTGTGGCGTATTGTCCTCTGACCCTGGACGGGAAATGCGGGAGTGGCTGGTTGATTCCGGTATGGTGGAGCGGGTTATTTCGCTTCCGGATAAGATGTTCGAAAGCACAGGCATACCAACGTGTGTCATGGTGTTTAGCCACGGGAATCAAAAGGTTAAATTTTTTGATTGTCGCCCAAAAGCAGCGCAGGAACAGCGAGATCAAAATGGGCAATTCGGCGGAGCGAGCCATGAGAACCGAACCTATCACAAAATGGTGAACGTTCTTCCGGATGATTTGATTCACCGTTTATGTATGGCCTGCGAGGATATACCGGGATTTTCGAAGGAAATTTCAAACGGAGAAATCGCCCAGAATGATTACAACTTGGTTTGCTCCCGTTACATATCTTTTCATGAGCGTGAAAGCGAACACAGACCATTCGCCGACATCATGGCAGACATAAACAGAATTTCCAGGGAGCGGAGTATTATCAAAATCACTTGCAACGAAACGTTTGCAAAGCAGATAGGCCTTTATGAAGTGGCACAACTGGAGGACGGGAAAAGCGACGCCGATCTGAGCAAAACCTTTGAACTGCTGGGCGGACATTACGAAAGCCGCCGCTATCTCACATTGACCAAAAGCAAAGAGTTCAAAGTCGAAAACCAAGACAAGGAAATTTGGTCAAGCCTTATAAATTTTTTCTTGCCTATGTGGAAGCAGCATATTTTTTATCTCAATCAAGAAGAAAACCGGCTGCTTGCGGAGCTTAGGGATGCTATGTTGCCGGAGCTAATGAGCGGGAAATTGATTGTGTAATGATTAGCCAAAAACAAAAGAAAATCCTCGCATTTCCATACAGCCGCTATGATGCTTTAATCTGTGACGGCGCAGTTCGTTCCGGCAAGACATCCATTATCATGTGGGCGTTCGTGGAATGGGCAATGCGTGAGTTTAACGGTCAACGTTTTGGCATCTGCGGCAAAGAGCTTCTACGCAAAATCAAATCGCTGGGAAGGAGGAGGAGAAGAATTGCTTCGAAATAGTTTGGACAAGCCCTGCGTGACCGATGCAGGTATCAGAGCGATGTGCGGCTGTATCCGTTTCGATGAAGCGAGGCTGCATACCTCCTATGGACGCCGCTGCTTTCGGATGGTTGAGAATTCCGCAAAAGTGATTCTCCCCGACCATACATGGACAGAGCTTTACAGGCTCGGCCTTGCAGATTTCATCGGCGTACGCATATCTCGGTTCACAGGAAAGGCATTCGCTTTTTTCAGCCTTACGGATAAGGGCATCTACTTCCTTGCGAACCGTCTAAATGTTTTCATCATCAGAGCCGCGTATCCGGCTTTATGAACCAAGCGCCCGGCAGGGTGTCGGCAAAATAGAAAGAGGAAGGGAGATCTCCTGTGTCTTTGCCGGGCGCTGCTAAGGAGGAAAGGAGTAACTAATG
>CAMAEX010000165.1:0-4576 GCA_945832065.1 uncultured Clostridia bacterium
GCTTTGCCTGCGCAGACAGAGCCGCTGATTCAACAGAACATGTCCCCGCCCTACAGGGGTTACCAATTTATCGGAGGTACCTCGTTTTCCTGCAAAAAGGCGTTGATCTTGGAAAAGGGCTTGCTCCCGAAAAAGCCGCGGTAGGACGAGAGCGGGCTTGGATGCGGCGCGGAGAGCAATAATCGCGGTGCTTGTGTTCGGACAAGCGCCGCCTTTTTTTGCGCTTGCGCGCCCCATAGCACAAACGCCATCGGCTGTGGCAGCGCATTCGTCGCAGAGATCACCGCATCGGTCAGCCGCTGCCAGCCCCATACTGCGTGGCTGTTCGCCTTTCCCTTTTCGACGGTCAAGACGGTGTTGAGCAGCAGCACGCCCTGCTCCGCCCATGAAGTCAGATCGCCGTGCGGCGCGGGCACGATGCCGAGATCGTTCTGCAACTCCTGATAGATATTCCGCAGCGACGGCGGCAGCGCGGTTCCCTTTGCCACCGAAAAGGCAAGCCCCATCGCCTGCCCCGGCTCATGGTAGGGGTCTTGCCCCAAGATCACGACGCGCACGGCTTGCGGCTGCGTTTTCTCCAACGCGAAAAACTCCCGTCCCGCAGGAGGATAGACCTCCGTTTCCTGCCTTGCGGCATCGACACGGGCAGTTAACGCCTTAAAATACGGCGCGGACAGCTCCTGCTGCAAAAGCGGCTTCCATGCGCCGAGCGTTTCCATATTCATACGATCACCCGAACCGATTATATCGAATTTTGCAGGAAAAGGCAATTCCCTTCCCTGTCAAAGTATGCTATAATTGTCGAAAAGGCGGTGTTTTTATGGAATACATCAATGAGATCATTGCCGCGCTCAAGGAGCGGTACCCCTCCGCATTGTGCGCGCTGCAATATGAAAAGGACTATGAGCTGATGATCGCGGTACGGCTCTCCGCGCAGTGCACGGACGCGCGGGTCAATCTCATCACCCCCGCACTCTTTGCCCGCTTCCCTACCCTGGATGCCTTCGCCGATGCGGACATTGCCGAAGTCGAGACCTACGTCCATTCCTGCGGCTTTTACCGTCAAAAGGCAAAGGATATCGTGCAGGCGTGTCAGCTCCTCCGCACGGAGCACGGCGGCAGGGTTCCCGACACGATGGAGGCGCTGTTAAAGCTCCCCGGTGTCGGGCGCAAGACGGCAAACCTGCTCTTGGGCGACATCTACCGCCGCCCCGGCTCCGTTGTCTGCGACACGCACTGTATCCGCATCAGCAACCGTCTTGGGCTTGCCTCGGGAAAGGAGCCGGAGAAGGTGGAAAAGCAGCTCCGTGCCATCCTCCCGCCGGAGGAAAGCTCCGATTTCTGCCACCGGATCGTCCTGTTCGGACGCGACCTCTGCACCGCGCGCAGTCCCAAATGCGGCGAATGCCCCCTGCGCCCGTTCTGTAAGGCCTTCACCGCAGAAGACCGGTAGTTTGGAAGCGAATCGCAGTCCCTGCCCGCGGGCGGATACTATCCGCCCGCGGGCTACAGCGTTACCTACGATTGTAGTTGTAGGGGCGGCTATCAGCCGCCCGCTGCGGAAGAAAACAAATTTGTACGCAGGTGTCAAGTTTTTTCTCTTGACAAGCAGAGAAGAATGTTGTACAATAGGCGGGCAATGAGGCTGTAGGAGGCGTTGGGATGAAACAGGAAGCGTTTAAAATGTCCCTCCTCCTCGACTATTACGGCGGTATGCTGACGGAAAAGCAGAAGACCTACTTCGACCTCTACTATAACCAAGACCTCTCCCTCGGAGAGATCGCGGAGCAGGAGGGTATCTCCCGTCAGGGCGTGCACGACACCATTTCCCGCACCGAGGCGATCCTTCGGGGCATGGAGGAAGCGACCGGCTGCCTCGCGCAGGCGCAGAGCCTCCGAAAGCTGCGCGAGGAGATCATCGCCGCCGCCACTCCCCTGCTGCACCACGAAGATCCCACCGTGCGGCAAAGCGCCGAGCGCATCTTTGCCGCTGTCTCTTCCTTAAAGGAGTAATACTATGGCATTTGAAGGTCTGACCGCTAAGCTCAACGCCGCGTTCAAAAAGCTCCGCGGCAAGGGGCGTCTGTCCGAGTCCGATATCAAAGAAGCGATGCGCGAAATTCGCCTTGCCCTCTTGGAGGCGGATGTCAGCTACAAGGTCGTCAAAGATTTTGTCAAATCCGTGTCCGAGCGCTGTGTCGGCAAGGATGTTCTCGAAAGTCTGACGCCCGCGCAGATGATCGTCAAAATCGTCAACGAAGAGCTGATCGCCCTCATGGGCAGCGAAAACCAGCGCATCACCATCTCGCCCAAGTCCCCGTCGGTGGTCATGCTCGTCGGTCTGCAGGGCGCGGGCAAAACCACCAACGGCGCCAAACTTGCCGGTCTGTTCAAAAAGCAGGGCAAGCGCCCGCTCCTCGTCGCCTGCGACATTTACCGCCCCGCTGCCATCAAGCAGTTGGAGGTCGTGGGTGCGCAGCTCGACATTCCCGTCTTCCAGATGGGGCAGGAAAACCCCGTCAAGATCGCAAAGGCCGCCATCCGCCACGCCCAGCAGCACGGCAACGACATGGTGTTCTTAGACACCGCCGGCCGTCTGCATGTGGACGAAGCCCTGATGAACGAGCTGAAATCCATCAAGTCCGAGGTGCAGCCGAGCGAAATTCTGCTTGTCGTTGACGCCATGACGGGTCAGGACGCGGTCAACGCCGCCCAGTCCTTCAACGAATGGCTTGACATTGACGGCGTAATGCTGACAAAGCTCGACGGCGATGCCAGAGGCGGTGCTGCGCTCTCGGTCAAAGCCGTTACGGGCAAGCCCATCAAATTCATCGGCACGGGCGAAAAGCTTGACATGATCGAGCCGTTCCACCCGGAGCGCATGGCGTCCCGCATTTTGGGTATGGGCGATGTGCTCACGCTGATCGAAAAGGCGGAGCAGGCGCTCGACCAAAAGAAAGCCGCCGAATTGGAGCAGAAGCTGCGCCAAAACAAATTCACCCTCGCGGACTTTTATGACCAGCTCGTGCAGATCAAGTCCATGGGCTCCATGCAGGATCTGTTAGGGATGCTCCCCGGGATGGGTTCTCTGAAAAATGTGCAGGTGGACGAAAATGCCACCTCCCGTATTGAAGCGATCATCCTCTCCATGACACCCTACGAGCGGGAAAATCCCGCCTGTCTCAACTCCTCGCGCAAGCGCCGCATTGCCCTCGGCTGCGGTCAAAAGGTCGAGGATGTCAACCGCCTGCTCAAGCAGTTTGAGCAGATGCAGCAGCTCATGAAGCAGATGAACGGCAAGGGCGGCAAAAAGCGCAAGCTGTTCGGAAAAATGGGCGGCTTCCCCGGAATGCCAGGCATGTAAAGATCATTAGACCGTTTGGTCTGACGATAAATCACAAAGGAAGCTCTGAATAAATCTGCAAGAGCGGTCAGCGAGAGATTTTGTCGCAAATTAAGGTCGGGAAACCGCAGGAATACTTTGTGTATTTCAAGGTTTTCCAACCGAAAAGTTGCGGCAAAAGATCCGCTGAGCGCCGCAGTCGATTTGTTCAGAGGTTCCTAAATACTTGAGAAAAAATTTGGAGGTGAAACCCCATGGTAAAGATCAGACTGAGAAGAATGGGTGCAAAGAAGGCTCCCTACTACCGTATCGTCGTTGCGGATTCCCGCAGCCCGCGTGACGGTCGCTGCATCGAAGAGATCGGCACCTACAATCCCCTGACCGAACCCGCCACCATCACCGTTGACGCCGAGAAGGCACAGCAGTGGATCAAGAACGGCGCTCAGCCGACCGACACCGTGAAGGCTCTTTTGAAAAAGGCTAACGTCCTTTAATAGAAGGGAGCTTTACGATGGAGGAACTCTTGCTCTACGTGGCAAAACAACTGGTCGATCAACCCGACGCGGTCACGGTTACGCAGAGAGAGGACGGAGACAATACGGTGCTTGAGCTGCGCGTTGCGCCCGAGGATATGGGCAAGGTCATCGGCAGACAGGGTCGTATTGCAAAAGAGATCCGCACCGTCATCAAAGCCGTCGCCCAGCGCGACGGAAAGCGCGTCACGGTCGATATTCTCGACTGATTGCCGATTCGATCGGTGAAATACGCAGATCTGCAAATGCAGGTCTGCGTATTTTTTGAGAAAGCATCGCTGCGCCTCTATGCCCGCAGGAAGCAAGCATCGGCGGCTTCCTCAAAAGCGGGCGCTCTGTTCTGTCTCCCGATACTTGACAAGTCCGCGCGCAGGAAATATAATACAGTTAGAAGTATCTTAAAATCGGAGGTAAAACGGAATGGATCGGCGCTATATCAAGCAGGTTTTAAAGGTCTTTTTCGGCATGTGTATGCTGCTGATCAGCGTGGTATTGCTTCTGTTTAACCTGTTTCTTCTTGACTTTGATGTCGCACTTCTTCTGCCGAACGCGCTGCTGTTCCTTGCAGGGCTTTTGCTGACGGTATTCGGCATTTCTTCTCTGCCTGCGGAGAAAGAGTAGTGCCCCATTGCGTCGGTTGCTTCATACCAATCACCAATTAAAATGTGCAAAGCATATTAATTGCGATATCGTGATTGGT